>CACZTF010000202.1 GCA_902784025.1 uncultured Lachnospiraceae bacterium | reverse complement strand
TTTATAATACACTGCTGTATACTTTCATTTCCAATATAAATATCATATATTGTATTCTCTATCTGATTTTTTTCCTGTCCCAGACCGGTGGTTGTATTACCCTGAGGATCACTGTCAATCAAAAGAACCTTTTTTCCTTTTTCTCCCAGACAGGCTGATAAATTGATTGCAGTTGTTGATTTACCTACTCCGCCTTTCTGATTGGCGATTGAAATTATTCTTCCCACGTTTTTACCTCTATTAAATATATTTTCGTACAGATCCTTACTCTGTCCACTTCCTAAGAAATCCACTGCAAGTGGTACCCTCAGGACAAAGGATGACAGTCTGTCTGAAACTCATTCTTTGAATTTGTTGGACAGAATCTGAATCCTTCATAGTATTATTAATGCCTAAGGATTATATCACTTATTTTTGACCCATTCTATATGATTTTGTATTTTGTTGAATATGTAGATTATGTTGAGAATGTTTCACGTGAAACATTTTATATAAAATACCATATTTAGAATCTGATAAATTTAATAAATACTATTAGTAGTAAAAATTTAAAATGTTTCACGTGGAACTGAAGATTTTAAAATTTATAAAGGTTTTTTTGATGGTATACCCGGGTTTCTGGGATACAATTTTGGAGTGTATATTTTCTTTTTAATAATGACCATATTTCTGACAATATCTGAACACGGCACTTTTATCTTATTTATATATGGATCAGATCCGGATAAAATATTTATAGCATTTTTAGCTTTAATTAGCTCCTTATCTATTTCTGAAGATTTATAAGCAACAAAAAAACAATCTTTCTTAACAAAAGGAATACACAACTCTGATAATACAGAAAGATCTGCTACAGCCCTGCTGACAGAAATATCAAATGATTCTCTGAATTCAGGATTTTTTCCATAATCCTCTGCCCTGCCATGTATAGTATAGATTTTTTTTAAACCTGTCTTTTCTATTACTTCATCTAAAAAAGATATTCTTTTATTCAGACTATCTAAAAGAGTAATCTCTACATCAGGAAAAAAAATCTTTATAGGTATTCCTGGAAAACCTGCACCTGTACCAATATCTATGATTTTTTGATCAGATAAATTTATGATCTGAGATAAAAGCAGGGAATCTAATACATGTTTCACGTAAAAATCTTCCCTGTCTGTTATACGGGTAAGATTCATCACCTTATTTTTTTCTATGAGCAGATTATAATAATCTTCAATCTGTTTAAGCTTTTGCTCATCATATTCAATATTTAATTGTTTTAATCCATTTATCAGTGTCATAGCGTTTTTAAATAAATCATCAAAACCTGAATATCTGAAGGAGATATTCCCTGTATCTCTGAAGCCTGGGCTATCGTTTCAGGACGAAATTGTTTCAACTTCTGTCTTGCCTCTATCCTGATGTTTGATACAAGATCATAATCAATATCATCAGGTATTCGCTTTTCTTCTGCCTTTTTATATTGAAGAATCTGTCGTTTTTCTCTTTCAATATATCCCCTGTATTTAATATATATATTTACCTGTTCTTTTACATCCGCCGGAAGATCAGTTCTTTTTTCATCAACAGGAGCCAGTTTTTCGTAAGACAATTCAGGTCTTCTTATAAGCTCTTCAAGAGTAGTACCAGTTGACAAAGGTGAACTTCCTGCTTCATCCATAATATGTTTTAACTTGTCTGTGATTTTCACATTAATTTTTGATACTCTATCAATCTCATCAGATATAAGCTTCTTTTTCTGATTCAGCTTATCCATCTCTTCTTCAGAAATAAGACCGGCTTCAAATCCTTTATGTCTTAATCTGATATCCGCATTATCCTGTCTTAATAATAATCTGTATTCTGCTCTGCTGGTCATCATCCTGTATGGTTCAAGAGAATCCTTTGTTACAAGATCATCTATCAAAACTCCTATATATCCCTCAGACCTGTCAATTATCACAGGATCCTTATGAAGAACATACATAGCAGCATTTATCCCTGCGATCAAACCCTGAGCAGCCGCTTCTTCATAACCGGAACTTCCATTTATCTGTCCACCTGAAAACAATCCTCTTATATTCTTAAATTCCAGAGAGTGCTTCAATTGTCTTCCGGGAATACAATCATATTCAATAGCATAGGCATTACGAACAATTTTAGCATTTTCCAATCCGGGAACAGTCCTGTACATTTCAACCTGAACATCCTCCGGTAATGAACTGCTCATTCCATCAATATACCATTCATCAGTATTTAAACCCTCAGGCTCCAAAAAAACCTGATGAGATTCCTTATCTGAAAATTTAACTACCTTATCCTCTATTGAAGGACAATATCTCGGACCTATACCTTCAATAATACCTGAATACATCGGAGATCTGTTTATATTATTTCTGATTATTTCATGTGTATTCTTATTGGTATGTGTAAGATAACATTTAATCTGATCCTTTTGTATACAATCTGGATCAGTAGAAAATGAAAAGGGTACTATAGGATCATCTCCATACTGAGGCTCCATTTTTGAAAAATCTATCGAATCCTCTGATATTCTTGCAGGTGTGCCAGTCTTAAATCTGTGTATTTCAATTCCGAGATTAACGAGACTTTCACTCAGATGGTTTGCAGCCTGTAGACCATTTGGTCCTGTATAAGTGATCGCTTCGCCGCAAAGACATCTTGATCTTAAATAAACTCCTGTACATAAAACAACAGCTTTTACCTCATATATGATCCCGGTAAATATTTTTACCCCTTTAACAGATTTATTTTCATCCGTTAAAATATCTACTACCTCTGCCTGCTTTATATCAAGATCATTCTGCTTCTCAAGAGTTTTTCTCATTTCTTTTGAATAAGCATCCTTATCTGCCTGGGCTCTTAAGGAATGCACGGCCGGACCCTTGCTCTTATTAAGCATTTTTGATTGTATAAATGTACGGTCAATAATCTTGCCCATTTCTCCGCCAATAGCATCGATCTCCCTTACAAGATGTCCCTTTGAACTTCCACCTATATTGGGATTACAAGGCATTAATGCAATACTGTTTATGCTTACCGTAAAAACTATCGTTTTTAAACCAAGTCTTGCACAGGACAGTGCTGCTTCACATCCCGCATGACCGGCTCCTATTATAGCTATATCATAATCTTTTATAATCATTGGTTCTTTATTTTCCCATGCAAAATTCACTGAATATCCTGTCCGCAAGATCATCTGAAATATCTTCTCCTATTATAAAACAAAAAAAAAAATAGGCATCCATCAGATCTACAGTATAAACATCCTCGCTCATATTATCATCAATGGAATTATTAACCATCATTAACGAATTATAAGCTTTCCTGAATAATTC
>CACZTF010000201.1 GCA_902784025.1 uncultured Lachnospiraceae bacterium | reverse complement strand
AAATGTTACGACCTCTTTAACCTTTTCTTTGGAACCTATATTTCCCGGGTTTATACGTATCTTATCCGCTCCGTTTTCCATGGCAGCAATCGCAAGCCTGTGGTCAAAATGTATGTCTGCCACCAATGGGATATGTATCCGCTTCTTTATATCTTTAACCGCCTCAGCTGCTTCCATCGTAGGCACGGCAACACGTATGATCTCGCATCCCTTTTTTTCAAGCCGAAGGATCTGCGCCGCAGTCTCGGCCACATTCTCCGTAGCAGTATTCGTCATAGACTGAATGACCACCGGACTACCGCCACCGATGGCAACACCGCCAACCTCTGTTTTCCTCGTCCTGTTCCTTGCAGGTTCACTTTCTGTCATAACTATTTTCTCCAAATTGGGTTTATTCAAACTTTTTAATAAAAGTGAAAGTTCACTTAAAAAAATAGAATAAATGTATTATTTGATTAGTTCCATACTCTCTATTTCACTTTCTGTGATTTCAAGTCCATCAGTTGAAAACTCATTAGCTTTAATACCGATACTATCTTCAGGTGGTTCATTTCCATAAGCAGGAAAAAAAGCACCAACATAAGCAATGTATTCTTTCCCATTCTTTAATATTATTTTAGCGTAATGAAATTCATATTTATGTAACTCTAAACTCATAATAATAACCTTATGTCCAAACCGTCTTACTAGGCAATAGTTATAATAACTGAAATGTGTGCCGGGAAAAAGTATAATACATGGCGTAAAAAGCACATAATCGTTTTGTTACCATCGGCGGTTTGGCATGCTTGCACAAATTCTACGGGATTTTACGAAGGGCCGGCACTTAGCGAGGCAGGCGTCAGCCGTGGCGAGCTTAGTACCGCTGCCCTTCGTATAAGTGAGAACGCTCCCGGAGAGTTTGTTGCAAGTTTCCAAACCTCACAAACTAAAACAAATACACAATATCCTTCACCAGCACAAACGCCATCAGTACCAGCAGGAAAATAACCCCGATAAAATTGATGACCGTCTCCACCTTCCTTGGCGCAGGTCTCCCCCTTATGGCCTCTATGATATAAACGATCAGCTTCCCCCCGTCCAGCGCCGGAACAGGCAGAAGATTTACAACGCCGAGATTTGCCGAAAGCATTATAGCGATATTTAGAATATTTAAGAATACATAAAAGCCGCCGTCCTGCTTACTCTCCTCAACCACACTGCTAATAGCTGAAACCGTACCAACAGGACCTGACAGGTTATTTACACCCATCCTGCCGGTAAGCATCATGCCAAGGACCTCCACAACAGAAGAAATCCTGTATCCCGTATCACAAAAAGCAAGACCGATAGTCTCTATGGGAGAAGCCATGATACGCTGACCGTAAAGAGAAAGTCCTGTGTAGTAATATGAAGTCTCCATCATCTCCGGCGTAACCTGAAATTCACGTTCACCAGCCGCCCTGGCAACCCTCACCGTCAGAGTCTTTCCCTCTGATGCATCTATAGCCGCAGTAAGGCTCTCCATACTGTCTATCTGATCACCGTTTATGGCAACGATCTTATCCTGCTCCCTGAGACCGCTTTTGCTTGCGGGTGAATCTTTTACGAGCTCGCTTATTCTCAGATCCTGGTCGAATTTGATGCCAATTTTATATGAATTATCTTTGATCTCTTTGGGGACGACCGTAGTATTATAATTTACCCCGTCTCTCTTATAAGTGATATTCATGGTGTCGGATTCATGATAATTCCTGTAAAAGCCATATTCCCTTGCAAAATGGACAGCATTGCCGTTCAGACCCACGATCTCATCTCCGGCTCTAAGACCCGCCTCATATCCGGGGGAACCTGTTTCAACCTCATTTATCACACAAGGGTCATACCCGGATGCACCTATAAGAACGATGGAAGCTATAACCGCAAAAAGAAAATTAAAGACAGGACCTGCAGCAAGAACGGCTATCCTTGCTGAAACGCTTTTCTTCTCAAGGGTTCTGCTTTCTCCGTATTTCTCAAGCATCTCCTTATTACGCTTCTCAAAATCGGAAAGGGCATATTCCTCACCGCTGTCATCGTCATCATCCTTAGCAGTATCATTCAAATATTCGTCCTGTCCCAGCATCCTGCAGGAACCGCCAAACGGAAGAGCTTTTAGACAATAATCCGTGTCACCTATCCTGAATCCAAAGATCCTGGGGCCAAATCCAACTGCAAACTCCACCACACAGACACCATTTGCCTTGGCTATGATAAAATGTCCGAACTCATGGACAATGATGACCACGCTGAGGATCAAAATTGCAATTAAAACATTAAAAATCACGCCGACCCCCGTTTCTCTAATACTGAAGAAAGATATTCGTAAACTTCTTTTTCGGTCTTCAAAACAGTTTCCAGATCCGGTGCATCACGGAATGTCACATTTGCCATCGCACACTCGATAAGATCATATATCTGTGTAAATGTTATTTCTTCTTTAAGGAAACGTGCAACAGCAAACTCATTGGACGCATTAAAGATCACGGGCATGTTTCCTCCTGTCTTACCGGCATAAAATGCAAACTTAAGTCCTTTGAACACCTCGGTATCAGGCTTGGAAAAATCAAGACGCCCTATCTGTGTTATATCCATGAAATCTTCATTCGTAGATCTGCGTTGCGTCCTCAAAAGAGCGTACTGTATGGGAAGCTTCATATCCGGTGTCCCAAGCTGCGCCTTTACTGCACCATCTTTAAATTCCACCATGGAATGGATTATGCTCTGGGGATGGATCACCGCCTCTATACTATCGTATGGCATATCAAAGAGCCAATGGGCTTCAATGACCTCTAAGCCCTTATTGCAAAGTGTAGCAGAATCTATGGTTATTTTTTTTCCCATTGACCAGTTAGGATGGTTCAGGGCATCTTCAAGACTCACATTTTTAAGCTGATCATATGAAAATCCCCTGAATGGCCCGCCGGAGGCCGTGATCAAAAGCTTATTTACACTTTTGGTACTCTCTCCCTGAAGGCACTGGAAAACAGCAGAATGTTCGCTATCCACCGGATATATATTAACCCCTTTTTCCTTTGCCAGGGGCATGATGATATGACCGGCAGTTACAAGGGTCTCCTTATTTGCCAGGGCTATGTCCTTACCTGCCTCTATGGCCTTTATGGTGGGAAGTATCCCCATCATACCAACTATGGCCGTTACAGTCATATCCGCGGGTTCAAATACCGCAGCCTGTAGTATCCCTTCTTCTCCGTATACCACTTTTGTTTCGGCATTTTCAAATTCTAGTTTTAATTCATCAAAAGAAGAATCATCTGCCGTACAGATGAGCAAAGGCTTAAACTCCCTGATCTGCTCCTTAAGAAGCTTTGTATTTCTACCCGCAGCTATAGCGGCTATCTTT
>CACZTF010000200.1 GCA_902784025.1 uncultured Lachnospiraceae bacterium | reverse complement strand
GAATACAATAAATACAGAACAATCACCGGAGACTATCCAATGGAAACCTATGGGGTTACCTACAAGGATTGGGACGGTATTGACAGAGATACGTATAATGCAGTAATTCACTGGAACCTTGCTGATACAGATAATATCAATACAGAAACTCTGAAAAAAATAGCAGAGGTTGGGAGCCGGAATGATTACCAGGCAACAGAATGGTATCAATGCCTACCATCCGGGCTGGAGCGTAAACAGCACGATGCGAAGGCCAGACTTGGAGTACGAGATAGATTCTCTCGGAAAATCATGGTTGAACCTGAAACAGGGATTTGAAGTGTCTGGTGGGTTTAAAATCAATATTATTGAATTGTTGGTAAAGACAATCGGCAACGGGCATCCGGGATATCTTTTCACATTATGCCGAGAGGATGGGGAGGAAATCTACTCCCAGGTTCTTGATTCTACAAGCTATCCTGGAAGCAAAAACGCAGATGCTGCCTACCGCAGGATTATCTTGCCGGAAGATATCGGGGAAGGGAAATATTATTTCAAATTAAGGCTGAACGGCACTTACAATCCTCTCACACCCGGGTATGATGAATTCCTTTCTTTCTATTGCAGGAGCTGCCTAGGGACAAATTATAACCCGTATGGCGAATTGCTTGTTAATGGGAAGGAGCCTGAGAGCGGTCGCAGCAACCTTGTGTTCAATGTGTATTACATGAAAACTCCTGAGGCGGAGTAAATGTCGGGGGAAGTGCGAACGATGGACGAGAAAGAAATGAGAGATCCTGGGGAAACGGAATCCAGAAAAAAGATCAGCTGGGGGACTATAGGAAAGCGTATTCTTGTAGTGTTGTTTTTTATGTTTGTATTTGCCCTGCTCCTGCTGACATTCAGCATCTCATGGGGAGTAAGGAACTACCATAACATTGGGTTTGATGAAATCCTGTTCCATTTGAACATGCCCCTGCAGGGGGCCGATATATACATAAATGACTACCTGCGGGCGGTCCTTAGACCCACCATCGGGATATTTGTAGAAATTGCCGTGGCGGCTGCAATCGTATTTTTCTTTTTCACAGGAAGCAAAAAGCTGAAGCCGGTATGGGAGAAGGGATGGACTGTAAGGCTTATCTGTGGGATTGCCGTAATAACGGTATGGCTGGGTATCAATATCCGCAGGGCTGATGACCATTTCAACTTTGTCTACTGCATGAAAAATCTCGTCCGCACATCAAAACTGATAGAGAATGAGTACGTTGATCCGCATAACGTGGAGATCTCTTTCCCTGAGAAAAAGAGAAACCTGATCTATATCCTGCTCGAGTCGGGAGAAACTTCTTCGCAAGACAAAGCAAACGGCGGGCAGATGGAAGTGAACTACACTCCGGAGATGTCCTGGATTGCAAAAAGCAATATCAGCTTTTCCGAAAATGACCTCCTGAAAGGCGCCGGGGTGGCCCCTGACTGTACATGGACTATGGGGGCGATGGTCGGACAATCTTCCGGTCTCCCCCTGAAATTATTCCTGAACGGCGGCAGTGTCATGGAGGATTATGAAAGCTTCATGCCGAGAATCCTGACACTGGGGGATATCCTGGAAGCACAGGGTTATCATAATGTCTTTATGGCGGGATCGGATTTTGCTTTTGCAGGACGAAAGAACTATGTAACAACACACGGCCATTATGAGATCCTCGACTACAATGAAGCGATTAACAGGGGTGTAATCTCTGCCGATTATAAAGTCTGGTGGGGCTTTGAGGATGAAGTGCTGTACAGATGGGCCAAAGAGGAACTTATAGAGCTGGCGGCTAAAGAAGAGCCATTCAATTTCACAATGCTCACTGTTGATACTCATGCCCAGGACGGCTATGTATGCGAACGGTGCAGGGACGAATATGAAGACCAATATGCCAATGTCTGGAGATGCGCTTCCGAACAGGTGGATGAGTTCGTAAAATGGATTCAGCAGCAGGATTTCTATGAGAATACGACCGTTGTAATTGTTGGTGATCATCTCAGCATGGCTACTGATTTTTATGTGGATGACGGAAGTGGCTGGAATGATTATAAGAAAGACCGCGGTGTGTACAACGCTTTCCTGAATGTTACTGATAGTGTGGAAGGCATCGGGACAGATATTGAGAAGAACCGGAAGTTTACCACGCTGGACTTTTTCCCGACAATGCTTGCCGCCATTGGCATTGAGATAGAAGGGAACCAGCTGGGGCTTGGCGTCAACCTGTTCTCAGGAGACGAGACACTGGCAGAGAAATACGGGTATGACTTCCTGTACGCGGAGCTTGCAAAACGTTCAGTTTTCTATGAAAGAGAATTCTTGTATGCAGAATAAAGATTGCTGATGTGATTAGGGGAATATAACATGAGGGTGAGAATTTATAAAATTGATAACATCCGGTTTATTCTGATCTGTCTGACGGTGTTTGGACATATTCTTTCGGCAGTTGTGATTCCTGACTATAACTTCGTATACAGGATTGTCTACTCGTTTCATATGCCTGCCTTCATATTTCTTTCCGGGTATTGCTGCAAGCCGTCATTAAAAAGGCTCATCAAGCATATCCTCCTCCCCTATATTGTATTTCAGGTATTGTATCTTGCGGCTGACTATTACGCGGCAGGGGCTTCAGGAAATCTGGTCATCCAATTCACAGGGCCGTACAGACTTATGTGGTATCTGTTGAGCCTTGGCGTATACTATCTTTTTGCGGGAATGCTGGAAAAAGAATCAAACAGGATTATTTCTTTGGTACTGGTGATTGCCCTTGTTTGTGCCATCCTCATTGGATATGAAAGCACAGTTGACTATTATTTTTCCCTGTCCCGTACTATAGTTTTCCTCCCTTTTTTTATCAGCGGTTTTCTGCTTAAAAGATTGGATGTGACAGGGGTAAAATCATACCTGGAACGGAACAGGAGCATCCTGATTTTTATATGTTTTGTTCTGATAATAATGTGTGAATACACGTTTTATCACTATAAAGTTCCAATAGCAGCTTTCTATGCTTCGCAACCCTATAGTGTTGCAAACAGCGGGCCGGTAATGAGGGCAGTACTGGGATTGAATGCCTGTGCCTGGATTATTCTGCTGTTTCTTGTAGTCCCAAATATCCGTATTCCATTTATTTCTTCCATTGGGCAAAGCACGATGGGGATTTATTTGCTCCATGGCTTTATATTCATCTGGATAGACAAAAGCACCCACTTCAAAAATGATGGCATCCCGGGCATTATGTTTTCACTGATTCTGAGCATCTTCATTGTGGGAATACTGGGTTCAAAGCCAGTTCAGTGCTTATTCCAAAAGAGCCTGCATGTTAATGACTGACGTTATGTAAAGATCTATTGGCCGTATTGTAGGGGCCGAATATAAATGAGAATTATAGGGAAAAAGGTTTTTTGAATGCAGAATAAAAAATAGGAAACTCTATATCGTGATACCCTGCTATAACGAGTAAGAAGTACTGCCTGTGACAGCTCCAATGTTTAAGGAGAAGCTGGCAGCGTTGTCTACGGCAGGTCAGATAGCGGAAGACAGCAGGATCCTGTTTGTCAACGACGGCCGCAAGGACAGGACATGGGAAGTACTGGAGAATCGATGTGATTCAGATCCGGTATTCACAGCTATAAAACTTTCCAGAAACAGAGGCTACCAGAGCACTTTACTTACCGGTCTGTTGAAAGTGAAAGAATACGCCGATATCACAATCTCCATCGACTGCGATGGGCAGGATGATATTAATGCCATGGATTAGATGGTGTGCCAGTATCATGACGGCTGTGAGGGCGTGTATGTCGTGAGAAATGACAGGATTTCGGATACGTTCTTTAAGAGGATGATGGCGCAGAGGTTCTATAAGCTCTTGAATAAACTCGGCGGCGAAGCCGTATATAACCAGGTGGACTACAGATTGGTATCGAGCAGAGTACTGGATGAACTGGCAAATTACAAGGAAGTGAATATTTTTCTCCGGGAATGTTTCCGATGATTGGATTCAAGAGTACATATGATGAGTACCAGCGGCATGAACGACTGGCAGGAAAAAGCAGGTACCTACTCTCCAAGATGCTCACGCTGGCTTTTGACGGGATTACAAGATTCTCCGTTAAGCCAATCCATATCATCACTGTGCTTGGCGGAGTAACCGTATTTTTGCCCCTGATATTAATCATCTATGCACTGATTTCCTGGGCGACCGGGTATGTGGTCGTGGGCTTGCCGAGTAGCTTCATCGGAACGACTTTGGTCGGAGGTATCCGGCAGATCAGTCTGGGCGTGATTGGAGAGTATGTAGGAAAGATCTATGTGGAGACAAAAAGCTGGCCGAGATACATCATTGAAGAAAAAGGGGACCCGATGATCCTGATTGCGGGGGATAAGCAATGCCGGATAGTCTGAAAAATGTTGATTCTGAACGGAATTATGGTATCGACCTCCTCAGGATCATATGTATGGTTATGATTGTAATCCACCATGTACTGCTGCACGGAGGCATTCTTCGGGAGGTGGAATGGTTCTGCCCTCAGTACAAAGAAGCCTGGTTCTTGGAAGCGGGAGTGTTCTGTGCGGTGAATGCTTATGGGATTATTTCAGGATATGTCGGGTATGGAAGGACTCACAGGATATCACGCTTCATCAGTATGTATCTTCGGCTTATTTTTTATACGTTGCTCACAACCGCCATCTTTGCTTTTATCAGTTCTGGACTGGTGACGAGGGAAGTTGTCAGAAATGCTTTCCTCCCTTTTGGTTACGAGGTTTATTGGTATTGCACAGCATATTTCTGTCTGTTCTTTTTCATGCCATTTTTGGACAGGATGATGGAAAGTCTGGACAGGGCTGGTGCAAGGAGGTTTCTACTCATTGCATTTATCCTTTTCTCTGTGATGCAGACAGTTTATCATAAGCAGTTTGCCTATACCAACGAAGGATACAGTTTCCTCTGGCTTGCATTGATGTATGTTGCTGGAGCATATATACGGAAATACGATGTTGGAAGGAACGGAGGCACAGTGAGGTATTTCTCTGTCTACCTGCTTTCTGTCATATTTGTATGGATCGCGAAGATGGGGACAGAACATTTTCGATATTTGAAAACCCATGAGTATACAGAGTCTGTCCGGCTGGTCAACTATACATCCCCATTCATCATTGTCTGCGCTGTATTTCTTGTGCTGGCATTTAAAGACTTACGTATTGGCATATCGATAAAAAAGGCTATCGCTTTTTTATCCCCGGTATCCCTTGACGTATATCTTATCCATGATGAACCTCTGATAAGAGAGAACGTGATTATCGGTGCTTTTATAAAATACCTTGCCTTGAACCCGGTACTGATGCCCGGTGCTGTCATAGGGACAGCGGTTGTTATTTGGCTTTCAGGAAGCGTGATCGGGCGATTTCGGATACTGGTTTTTAAACTGTTGAAGATTGACAGTTTCTGCCAGTGGGCGGAAAGGATAGTTACAGCTGTAGTCGGAAAATGGCTGGAGAGGTGAACTGAGGAAGCCAGATGAAGGTTTTTCTGAAAAGATCCGTATATATTCTTCTGCTTTGTGTTGTGTTGTAGTGTGGTATGATTTCGCAGCGCATCAGGAGCTGGTGCCGATGCTGCCGGGGGATTTGACCGTGACTTATGCAGACACGGCATTACTTGAGCATGATTATGGTTTATGGCAGCAAACTGGCTGCAAGCATGGGAAACGGCTATATGGTTGCGTCTGATGTGGAAATTTCTTGATGCAGAACCTGATGAAGAAGTCAATACGCCGGACGTGTTCGTGGGTAATAATGCCTGCACCATGGCTGATTTGAGACAAAAGAATGGCATATTGTAAATTCTTCATGAATCTGTCTCTGCGAAATGGACGATTCGTTCAGACCCTGTTCAGAACTGCCGTACATAAGCGCTAAACCTTATCCTGAACAGGAAAGGCAACCTTTCGCATATTGTTGTTGTGACAGACGACCTATGCTTGCCAGGATAGCATATTTGGCACTGGGAACTGGAGATATTGAATACATTTACCCTTTCGCACTTTATGAACAAATCGAAGCAGTGAAAGAAATCGGTGCTGAAGATGCAATGGAAACGTTGAAAGTGCTTACAGAGGGCAAGCGTCTGAAGGACATCAGCGATTTGCCTTTGGATTTGGCAATATAGCAGGAGGATTATTTTTGCAGGATTCTATTGTAAAAATGTTTGAGATATTTCAGGAATGCTATGATTTTGCGAGAACAGTGATATTTCTCCCGCACGGCATTCCTGAAATGTAAGTCGAAAGGTATCCATCAGAGCATTTTGTAGCGGAAGAAATATCCGCTGTCAGTAATT
The DNA here is from genome assembly GCA_902784025.1 of uncultured Lachnospiraceae bacterium. Classification (GTDB taxonomy): domain Bacteria; phylum Bacillota; class Clostridia; order Lachnospirales; family Lachnospiraceae; genus UBA4285. The sequence goes on along the minus strand of CACZTF010000200.1, from coordinate 2,149 downwards.
ATGAGCATAATCGGATATTTGTTAACATGCAGTGGGCAGAGAAGTGCCTTCAGGAGAATGTCGCAGAATATGAGTTCATTTTATTTCATGAACTACGGCATTTTCATCAACATTTTGTTATAGAGCGATACCGTAAAACTGGTAGGGTTGAAAGAGATAGCCAAAAAGAAATAGAACAATGGGAATATGAATTTGCACACTACATTTCCAATAGAGGCGACGCGGTATCCAGAAAGGCAAATGCGGATCAGTGGTGTGAAAGGGATGCAAATGCCTATGGCTTGATTATGGTTAACCTGATGAATGTTAACAAGCCTATAAGCATCTATCTTGGACTTCCTGACAATACAGCCCCTGACGCATATAGATATGAGCAAGAGAAACCAGAGATTCGAAGAGCGTTGAATCACATCAATAAGACATTTGCTAGTTTTGCGCAAAAGCAGACGACAGTGAGGAAGCCTCCAAAGATAGACAGGAATGCGCAGTGTCCGTGTGGTAGTGGTTTGAAACATAAAAAATGTAAATGTAAAGAATACCATGCTGATTATAGGTGACCGGAGGTACTTAAGGTGGCCATATTTAGTAATTTGTTTAAAAAGGAGGACCAGGCTCAGATAGAATCTGACCGTATATCAATTCATCTTGGTTCTGGCAACCAAAACATGTCCCTGAATAAATATGATAATGGCGGATGGCGGATGGAGCTTATTGTGTCGAAGGGGTTGGGATGCGGCAGATTTTTCGCGGCCCGCGCCGTGAAATCTACACTTTCGTATTGTGGCGGAAGGGCGAGGGGTGTGCCTTTCCGGCATATCTCAAAGGCGGATGCAGGAGCTACGCCCTACAGTGTCAAAAGCATGGTTCTGTCAATGGATCAGTCATGGAGCTTTAACGAAGCTTCTGTATAAAATCCTGATAATACTCAAATAAAAAATAGAAAAACAAGGTGTTCAAGAATAAATATCAGATAATAGGTGGGCATACAAGCAAAAAGAAGGCTTTCTTTTTGCAGAGAACTATAAAAAAAAGGCTGATTCGTTCACGTTTTTTTTTGTTTTGACGCCTTTTTTGATTAAGAGGGAATATAATATTGACTAAGATTATACACGTCCTTATTGGGACGAGTATATCTTGCCGTTGGTAGGAAGAAATGTGTTCCGTTAATCGATTGACAGATCAGGTGATTCGGGACAAAAGGAAGACTGTTCGTGTTGCAGGCATGACCTCAAAGCGCAACGGATATCCCGGAGTCGGCTTATCCCCGAAGGAATCATGAGAGCGGCAGTATCCTTGGTTTCTGCGATTTAAAAGGGGTAAAGCATTGACCTAGTCCAAACCACGAAGCATGTAACATTCTATTCTATTCGGAAGGCTTACCTTCCAAGTCTGACCCGGCACTGCCGGCAAGATATCGTCATTTAAATTGCTGGGCGGCAAACAATTATTTTAACAACACAAGTGGCCGACGAAAAGCGATGTTATAAGGCCTGGCCACCAGAGAGAGGATAAAATAAAAACGATCATAAAGAATTATGGCCCTGGTAATCGCCATGGCTATGGTGCTCACGATGATGAGCGTGACTGCATTTGCATCAGGAGATACAGGCGGTGGTGAAACACCTGCCCCGACAGGACACACGATTTCTGTCAAAGATACTGATACACATGAGTATAAGGTGTTTCAGGTTTTGACAGGTACCCTCGCTGAAGAGGGATCTAAACAGCTTGGCAATCCTGCATGGGGTGCTGATGCAACTGCAGCTGCCAAGGAAGGGACTGCACAGGCATTCATCGATAGTCTGGCAGGGCTGAGTGATCAGGATGTTGCACAGGCTGTCGCAGCAGTTGTTGACACATCTTCGGATGGCCGCGGCACGATCAAAAAGGGGCAGCAGCTTACAAATCTGGCTACTGGTTACTATGTAATGGTTGATGTTACACAACTTGCAAAATACGGCGAGAACCCTGAGAAGATTGATACCAAGGCACTTAATGTTGTCAAGGTAGTCAATGATATCAACGGTATTGATATCAAGTGGGGAACTACCGAGGATAAGAAGGAAATCACTGGCGATACTCTTGGTGATGCCACTACAGCATCCCCGAGAAATCCTGATGCTGCAGATGAAGATAATGTAAGCATCGG
>CACZTF010000199.1 GCA_902784025.1 uncultured Lachnospiraceae bacterium | reverse complement strand
TGAGGATTTCATAGAAGCTAAAGAGAAAAAATATGAAAGTCCCATATCCCAAGGGGGTACTAATGTTTCCGGTGGTCAGAACCAAAGACTTTCTATAGCACGTGCACTTGCCAAGCACCCGGATGTTTACATTTTTGATGACAGCTTTTCAGCATTGGATCTTAAAACAGATAAGAAACTCAGATCAGCTCTCCGTGAAAAAGTCAGCAATGCTACAGTTATAATCGTGGCTCAGAGAGTAAGTACCATAATTGATGCTGATCAGATACTTGTCATGGAAAACGGTCGTATAGTCGGAAACGGAAACCACAGACAGCTGTTGGAAGAATGCGGCACCTACAGAGAGATAGCAGAGTCTCAGATGACAAAAGAAGAGTTATACGGAAAGGAGGTGTTGTCATAATGGCTGAAAACAGACCGAAATCCGGTGGCGGTCATCCTTTTGGCGGAAGCGTGGTAGGCGGTGAAAAGGCCAAGGATTTCAGAGGCTCTATAGTAAAGCTTTTAAGGTATATGAACCGTTATGTGATAGGACTCGTTTTAGCTATGGTATGCGCCGGTGCCGGAGCTGTATTTTTCGTGATAGGTCCGAAACGCATGGGAAAGGCAACCACCATTCTTGCTGAAGGTATAATGAAAAAAGTATCCGGAAACGGGGGGATAGATTTCTCTTCGATAGGAAGGATATTGATCATTGTGATCATATTATATACTATAGGTGCCATTTTTATGATGCTGCAGAGTCTGATAATGGCTATCATCACACAGAGGATCGCCTTTGGTCTCCGAAGGGATATTTCAGAAAAAATAAACCGTTTGCCTATGGGTTATTTTGAGAGTAAAGCTACCGGAGATGTTCTTTCTACAGTGACTAATGATGTTGACACTATAGGGACTTCTCTTTCGCAGACTTTTACTACTATCATACAATCTTTGGCAACAGTGATCGGTACTCTGATAATGATGCTGACCATTTCACCTTTGATGACGCTTATAGCAGTTGTTATGCTTCCTGCTTCTATAGGTCTTATCGCCCTTACTGTAAAAAAATCCCAAAAACATTTCAAGGAACAACAGAAACGTTTGGGAACGATTAACGGACAGGTAGAAGAAACGATCGGCGGACATCTGGTGGTACAGGCTTTCAGCAGAGAAGAGACAGAGATAAAGAAATTTGACGAAGAAAACAAGGTTCTGTATAACTCGGCGTGGAAATCACAATTTTTATCCGGTCTGATGCAGCCTATCATGATCGCCATAGGAAATATGGGATATGTGGCAGTGGCAATATCGGGAGGTCTTCTTGCAGCGGGTGGTATCATTACTATTGGTGACATACAGGCTTTTATTCAATATGTAAGGAGTTTTTCACAACCATTACAGCAGTTCGCCCAGGTTGTAAACCAGCTTCAGTCTATGGCGGCGGCCTCAGAAAGGGTTTTTGAATTTCTTGAAGAACCTGAAGAGATTCCTGTTAAGGAACCTGAAACTCTTCCTGACAATCATCAAGGCAGGGTTGATTTCGAAAATGTTTATTTTGGTTATGATCCCGAGCATATAATATTAAAGGATGTTTCTTTTACTGCGAAGCCTAAGAATAAGATCGCAATAGTCGGTCCTACAGGTGCCGGAAAAACAACAATAGTGAAGCTTCTCATGAGATTCTATGATGTAAACAGCGGAAGCATACTAATAGATGGTGTAGACATAAGAAATATGAACCGTGAGGATGTAAGAAAAAACTTTGCTATGGTATTACAGGATACATGGCTGTTTAACGGTTCTGTTATGGAGAATATAAGATACGGACGCCCCCAGGCATCTGATGAAGAGGTCATAGAAGCTGCTAAGGCAGCAAGGGCTCACAGTTTTATTGAAACCTTGCCCGGCGGATATGATATGATATTAAACGAAGAGGCTTCCAATGTATCTTTGGGACAGAAACAGCTTCTCACAATTGCCCGTGCCATTCTTTCGGACAGGAGCATGCTCATTCTTGATGAGGCTACTTCCTCTGTTGATACGAGAACCGAGATACAGATACAGGAAGCAATGGACCATCTGATGAAAGGAAGGACAAGTTTCGTAATTGCCCATAGATTATCAACTATTAAAAATGCAGACATGATATTGGTTATGGATAAAGGAGATATTGTTGAACAGGGAAGTCACGAAGAACTTATAAGAAAAGGCGGATTTTACGCCGATCTGTACAATTCACAATGGGGATAAGAAAAAACAGGCCGATCCGGAAATGTTCCTGGAAAATCTTGATAAATGATCCGGGAATAACAGTATCAGCCTGTTTTTTTTATGTGTTTCAGAAAAATACCGGATACGACACCGCAAATTATACCTGTCACTATTCCGAGTATGATAAATAAAGGTATAAGATAAGCTATTGAAAGACTGCCGAGAACCCATATTGCAATCAATACCTGCAATATGTTATGAGTGATCCCGCCTATTGCACTAATAGTAACGACGGACAGACTGGTCTTATTTTTCAGAAGGGACATTACTGTAAGACTTGCAATACCGCCGGCAAGACTAAAGAAGAAACTGTTAATGTTCCCAAAAAGCACAGCCGACAGGATTATACGTATGATATTAACTATAAAAGCATTTTTGGTACCATACATATACAGGATCGCTATTATTGCGATATTTGCAAAGCCAAGTCGAAAACCGGGCACCGGAAAGGGTATAGGAATAAGACTTTCTATGTATGAAAAAATAAGAGCTAAAGCCGTAAACAGCGCACACATGGAAAGTTCTTTTACATTTGTGGTTTTTTTTTGTTTCTTGCCAGTGCTTGTATTGATCATATACTATACAACAGATTTCTTATGAAAAAATAATAATTACTTATTTTAAAGATCATTCGACAATTTATTTCTGATCTGTAACTTGATAAGTTACTATAGATGTAATCTCTTCTGATGTCAAGAGAATTAAAAAAGTTGCAAATAATCATTATTTTTTTTATAATGAAAAAAGTTTTAAAATGTAATAATCATTAAATTACAGAAAGGAACGGATCATTATCCATAATTTGAAAAACATTGGGTTTTGATCATATAATATGAATTATGTAGTATTTGACCTGGAATGGAATCAAAGTTCGTCAGGTCGGGTAATTAAAAATCAAAACGGAGCCCTTCCTTTTGAAATAATAGAAATAGGTGCAGTTAAGCTAAACGATAATCTTAAGATCATATCTTCGTTTGACAGACTTATAAAACCGCAGGTTTACCTTAAGATGCATAAGGCAGTACAAAAACTTTTGCCTATAAGCATGAGAGAGCTTACAAAAGGCAAGCTTTTTCAAGACGCCTGTGAAGAGTTTTTCGAATGGTGCGGGAGTGATGTGACATTTGTGACGTGGGGGGATGCTGATCTTCTCCAGCTCCAGCGTAATATGTCTTTTCACGGGTTAGCACATTCTTTTGAAAAGCCGCTATTGTATATAGATGCCCAGAGGATATATTCAGAACAGTTTCTTGATGGAGTAAAATGCGTAAGTCTGTCTGTAGCAGTAGATGAATTGAAGGTACCAAAAGGCAAATCTTATCACAGAGCACTTTACGACGCACAATATACTGCATTGGCTTTCGCAAAGCTTGATCCTTATCTCATCAAAAATCATTATAGTATAGACACTTATAATATACCGGATAACCCTGATGAAGAGATATTTCTCACTGAAGAAGATATACAACAGTATGTTTCTTCAGGATACAGGACTAAGGATGAGGTAGCTGATAACAGAGTTCTGAAAAGCAACAAATGTTTCATATGTGATAAAAACATGCAGCGTATAGTCAACTGGTTTTGTGATAACGGAAGGAACTATTACGGGGCGTTCAGATGTAAAGAGCATGGAAAAGTTACCGGGAAATTTAAGATAAAAAACACAGATGACGGAAGATATTATGCTGTCAGGACATTCATGCTTGCGGATGACAGAGCCGTAAATGAGATCAAAGAACGTAAGGAACGGGAACAGGAGCGGGTAAGGCAGAGAGAAGAAGCCTTGAGTGCTATAGAACGGGAGTAAAAGATGAAATATTACGTTTATGAAAAAACACCTGAAACAGATGAATTTAATACTCTCTTAAAATGCAGACAGGATATCAGAGAAATCCTTGATATGGAGGGGTATAAGCCTGTTCATATACCGTCTGAAGATTTTGTTGAAAAAGAGGATGAGACTTATCTGAAACAAAAGGCCAGACAGGGAATATCTACTGCCAGGAATTTTAAGCTTTGGATAGAAAAGCTTTCCTGTGTAAAATCAGGTGATATTGTGTTTATTCAGTACCCTCCGCTGAATTGGACGTTGTTCATGAATGTGCTTTTGTGGCTTAAAATGAAAGGTGTTTATCTTATAGCAGTCATTCATGATCTGGATTCGTATAGATATTCGGGAGAAGGAAAGCTGATCAAAAACTGGTATTATTTTGAAGATACACATTCACTTTCATTTTTTAATCAGCTTATCGTTCAGAATACCAGGATGAAAAAGCTTCTTTTAACTTCAGGGTTTGATGAGAAAAAAATGATCAATATCCGTCTTTTAGATTATCTTACAGACGGAAATGATATCGGCACTGACCGGTTTAAAAAAGATCTTCCTATAGTGATCACGGGTAATTTTAATCATGATGAAGATAAGAAACTTTCCTTTATATATTCAGATGAACCTGCACCTTCAAGCAGGTTCAGGATATATGGAACGGGCGTGGATATTGAAAGGATAAAATGTCTGGATGCAGAATATATGGGTAATTATCCGGCAGCTGAGATGCCCAACAAAATAGAAGGCAGCTTCGGATTGGTTTGGGATGGCAATTCTATTAACGGCTGTTCAGGTAACTGGGGCGAATATCTGAGGATTGATAATCCTGTTAAATTTTCTCTTTATCTTGCTGCAGGCATACCTGTTATCATATGGGATGAAGCTGCACTTGCAGGATTTGTTAAGAGATATGGTATAGGTATCACAGTTAAAAACCTGTATGAAGCAGAAGAAAAGATCAAAGCGATATCTTCTGATGAATATGAAAAAATGAAAAAAAATATCACTCCTTTTTCAAAAGCAGTTAAAGAAGGCGCTTTTATAAAGAAAGCGATAGAAAGAGCCCAATTAAGACTTTAATATTTATTTTTAGTCTTTTTTGCTTAAACCTCTTTTTGATCTTATCTTGTTCTTAAGACTGTTGACAGCTTCTGTCAGCATACGGTCTTTTGCAAGATATAATATCCCTGCATATATTCCGAAAAAGATGATCAGCTCTATGATGACATTTATTATAGGGTGGGGGAAGGGTATCAGATGGATCAAAAATGTGGGAACAGAAGCTATCAGACCGGTAATGACGTATTTTGGTACTTTTACATAACGTCTTACCGGTCTTGTTATATCACGGGCATAATGCAGCTGCATGATAAGTACAACTATCTCTGCAATCAGAGTGGCAGCGGCTGCGCCGGCAGAACCAAAAGCCGGTATAAAAATCCAGTTCAGAACAAAGTCAGTAGCCGCACCGCAGACCACTGAAAGCATAACATGTTTTTCATCTTCAAGGGGCGTGAGTACCTGGATGCCCAGAACATTAGTTATACCTATAGGAATGATGGTAAGGGAAAGAAAAGCCATAGTAACGGTAGCGGGTTCATATCTGGACCCCGCTATTACCCTTAAACACTCCCCGGAGGTTATGAAGAAAAACAATCCCAGTGGTATCGATATGAAAAGCGCAAAGTTCAGAGCCTTTATCATGATCCTTGCAAAATCACCTTTCATGCCTTTTTTTACATAATATGACATTCTGGGAAGGAGCACATTGCCAAGGGAAGTAACAAGACTGACCAGGATCACCTTTACCCTTGTGGCAGCATGGTAATAGCCTACTTGTGCATCATCCTTCATGAAGCCTAACATGATAGTATCCAGATTAGTGTATATAGATATGGCCAGACTCTGTGCGAAAAGGATCAAAATAGGTTTTACATGACGTTTAAGATCATAACCGTCATATTTTTTAAATGTGACATAACGCCGTGCCCTGAAAAAATTCAATACATTTGAACCCACTGCAGCAAACATTGTGATAGTGCTGTAAATAACATAGTCACCGGCTTGACGTACAAAAATAAACATAAGTACGATAGAGATGATCTTAAAAATGATACTTCTGATGGTGATATAATCATATTGCTCTAAAGCTTGAAAAAGCCAGTTAGCACCTAAAAATGACAGGAAAAAGGTACATGAATTGATAAGGAACATAGTACGGTCTTCAAAAAGTTCGGGTACTGTAAAGAGCGTGATAAAATAAACCCCCGTTACCACAATGGTCATACATAGGTTAATGAACATAAGCTCCTGGTATGTTTTTGAAAGCTTATCCTTATCGTCCCGGACTCTTGCACATGCTCTGACACCATAAGTAGGAATACCAAGCTGGGCAACCATTAGAAAATAATTAACGTAAGCCGTAACAAACGCTACTTTTCCGTTTCCTGTCTCAAGAAGGACTCTTGAAACATAAGGAAATGTAATAAGAGGAAAGATAAAGCCTGAAGCTGTCAGTATGAAATTCATTATAAAATTATATTTTACTGAATGAACTTTATGCATTTTCAGATATGGTCAACGGAAGTAGTACCTGATCCGTTCTCTCCTTTGTCGTAGTTCTAAAAAACAACGCTTCCTATTATCTTCTTTTTCCAGTTGGCGATATAATCAAAATTTTTGTCCATAAGCCTGTAACTGGACTTTCCGACTTTTTCAACAAATAATACTGCATCTGTGTTTTTAAGTTTATCAAGGGTGTGTTTGTTTTCATCTATTTTTACAACACGATCAATACTCATGTCTTCAAGTCTTCCCTGAAGCTCGCTCATAAGATCGAAAGTAAGTTTTTCAGGAGCATCGCCTACAAGAAGTATGTTTGATGCACCGTCAGAGTATTTAATGATATTTTCTGATGCGATATCGTATTTATCTGAGAGATCTTCGTCGTTTTTATTAATTATAGCGATCTCTTTGAGATTGTATGTATTGTTCAGTTCTTTTGCAGAAAGCACACGTCTGCGCCCTATAATGATAAGAGCCATAAGTATGATCATTCCGCCGATCCCTGCAGCGAAAGCTTTTCCGCCGAATATCAAGGCGTCTTTTAAGAGTTCAGAACGGCCGATTATTGCAGGAGGTGAAGGCTTATCAAGCTTTTCAAGAGATTGTTTTATCTGTTTTATCGAGGCTTCAAGATTTTTTATCTCTGTTGCTTTTGTATTTATGGTGTTTTGTAAAGAAGCATCTATCGTCTCATTAACCACAGGGCTGTCAGATTGTACACTGAAGTTACCGAATAATTTTTTTGCCGGATCATAAAGGGAATCTGCAGCCGCTATTGTATATTCCAGTATTTTTTGGGATTTGTCGGGATCATTGCTTTTTGCACTGATAGTAAGGTTGCCTGTAGAGTAGTCCTTTCCACATACTACAAGTTCCTGAAGATATACGGGATTTATATCTAATTCTTCGGAAAGGGCAGTGTAATCCACTCCGGAAGACAAAAATGAACTGTAATAGTCGATTATCTTATTAGCTGTATTATCAGTGTCTGTTTCAGAAGCCTTGAAGCCATCTGAAGTAAAAAACATGTGCACAGTTGCAAGTTGTTCTTTGTTAGGATCTATCTTGATCAGTTCAGACTCCGAAAGATAATCTAATTTTGACTGCAATGTATCTTCCATATCGGAAATAGCTTTTTTATAGGTTTCCTGATTCCTGTTGTATTCGGCCAGTTTCTTTTCATATTCTTCTTTAGCTAAGGCGACCTCGGTTTCGTTTCCTGTTTTTGAATTATTCCTGAATATGCGGTAGCCTACAGCAAGGGCTCCGATACAGGCTGCAATGATAAGAATGATATACCATTTTTTTAGTACACGCCAGGCTAGAGTTCTGACGCTTATTTCTCTTTCGTTTTTTTGATAATTATCCATGGGTTGATCTCCTGTTTTTGTAAATGTAGGGAATCTGCCTTTATATATGAATGCGGCTCCGAGATAAAGTATCATAGGATCGTATCTCGGTTCAAAAAGCTGAGGATCTGTAAAAGAATGAACAGCAAGAAAGATTAAGGCTATACATGCAAGGTATTGTTTTTCTTTGTGTTTGCTGCGGGCCAGTATCATAAAACCAATTATAACAAACAAAAGAATAGCTATACCGAATGAAAGGGCTATGTTAAGGTATGATGAGTCAACATAAAAATACTCTTCAAATCTGTCCTCTCCAAGTGTACCGGTCATCCATTCTGTTTTATTACCGAAAAGATGGAATCCGTACTTTGTGATAGCGTCATTTCCCAAGCGCAGTCTGCTCGAAAGTGCAATGTTCAGTTTATTAAGGATTGCATTATCCGGTGAATAAACTAAAGCCAGACCAATACTTAAAAAAGCCAGAAACGGCATTATCCAGGTACTGATAACTTTAAATATCCTGTACTTGAAAAAATAAGGAAACAGTCTTAGTAACCACAGAATAACAAATAAGGCTATTAATTCATAAAATACTGCCTGAGTGTCAGTAAGTATAAATATTATGGCGTTTAGGGACATTACCACAACAGTCTCTATTACATTGACATGTCTTTTTTTAATAAAAAAATAGGCGATAACTATGTGGAACAGAAAGTTTGCCGCATATGTGGTGTAGTTAAATCCTAAATATAATCGGGTTACATCTTCTGCTGTCCTTCCTATGGATTCTGTATAGAAAAAACCGCTGATATAAAGAACTATGATCAGTGAAACAGCTACACTTGCAACAAATACATACCGTCTTATAAATCTTTCCTGATTTATAAAAGCGCCTAATAAAGCAAACAATGTAAAAAAAATGATATCCTTGCCACGTTCGCTCTGTTGTCGTATTAAAAAGCATAAAACCAGCAAGACAGCTCCGACTATCAGAGAGCGTTTATCAATATGACCGTAAAAAAAATAACTGACAAGGATTATCAGAAAAGCAATACCCAGGACAACAGTATTTGTCCTTCCCCATCCTGACCATTCCGTTATCTGGGATGCCCCCATGATATTCATAAAAATGATCACTGAGAACATCAATAGGAAAATACTTTCGAATATAGAATTGTTTTGGTCACTTCTGCGTGAAAGCATTAAAAACTTTCCTCATATTTTTTATTAAAAAACTTGGCTCCCAAAAAAGATGTGATCTTTTTTATCTTATTTACTTTTCCGGTATAAAACCACGGGATTTCAAATAAATCTTTTTCTTTTATATTTATATTTCGTATGTTATATAAAAGCCATACGTTAAAAAGTCTCTCCGCAACACGACCTGCATATCTTTTTTGAAAATCTGATAAACCTGATACATTGATCTTTTTTTCAAGTTTAAAAAGAATATCAAATAGCCATGAGCAATAATCATCTAATAATTCCCGGCGCATAACGAACATATTGAACATATAACCGGAAGTGGAATTCATGATTATGTCAAAGCTTTCGATGTAATCGGGATAGAAGGAGGCGATTATCTTGCGTGTGATCCTCAAATGCTTACCGTCAAATGTATGAGCATAGTGGGAATAAAGATTCTCAATATAATACTCCCTTCTTTTCGGCAGGATGATCTTTTTCTCCTTTAATATGTTTAAGGCTCTGCGTCCCGAAAGAACACATTCATCAAGGGAATGGTTTTTACAAAAAGAATTAGGCATTATAGTAAGGTAACGCCTGTAATGAACAAGACCGATATTATCACAGGTGAGATTTTTCCATGCCCAATAAAGGCCGGTAAGTTCACAGAAGACCGGATTTTTTAAACTGATGTTCTCGCCTGTATTATCACCCTTCATTCCAATGTCCGGCTTTCCTTCGCATCCCACATGCAAGGGAAGATAGGCAGGGTCCGATGGATGATCGCATTCTTTATGACATGCAACGATTATCTGAAGCTTATCTGATACTGACACTTATTGTGCACCCTCCTGCTTAACAACTGAAATAACAGTTTTTACAAGTATTTTCAGATCCAGACCGATACTACGGTTATCTACATAATATAATTCCATGTTCTGGCGTAAACCGTCGCTGTATGTTGCCTTATTTCTGGCGTATGCCTGCCAGTAGCCGGTAAGACCGGGTTTTACGCTCAAAAGTTTTTCCAGATTCTTTTTGCTGTAATGAGACATTTCTCCGCAGACAATAGGGCGGGGGCCGATAAGTGACATGTCCCCTTCCAGTATGTTAAAAAGCTGGGGTAATTCATCGATGCTGGTTTTTCTGATGATCTTACCGATCTTTGTAATACGCGGATCATTGTCTACTTTATATTCAGTATAGAACTGTTTCAACTGGGCAGGATTGAGGAGTTTGGTTATATCTTCTGAATCCATCCTCATACTCCTGAATTTATATATGCGAAGCTTTTTTTTATTCTTTCCAAGCCGGACCTGACTGAATATAGGCTGTCCACCGTCACTTAATGTAATAAGCAATGAAAGGCCTGCAAATACAGGTAAAAAAAGAGTAATGCCTGAGCCGGCTACTGAAACATCAAATAGCCTTTTTACAATATTGTACAGCTTTTCTTTTTTGTAATTTTTTGAGCGCAGATACTCATGCCGTATACGCCTTATGGTTTTTTTATAAACATTTTCTTCAAGTTGTTTTTGATCTACCCGGTTTGTTAAAACGTCGGTATTTGAAGGATCCGTCTGCTCTTCATCAAAAACAAAAGAAGGATCATCATGATCATCATTATTTTGATTTATGGAATTAAAATCAACCTGTACCAGATCACCCATATTAAAATCTCTCCATGCAATTAAAATAATAGGTCAAATTATGTAATTATTGTGATTATACCACAATATGTAGGGCTTGAACATACCAAAGCTACTAAATATATCTGTCACAAAATATAACAGACGACACCAAAACCGATTATCGCCTGCATTGCCGCGAATCTTATCACGACTTGTGTGTCTGACCACTTTAGAACCTTTCTGCAATGGTCATGGATCGGTGTCCTTATATTACTCAAAAAATGATTTCTTTTTGAGAGTCGTATAATTGTTATCTTGATCAGACCAAGTCCGCCATCCAACAAAAGAACGATCGCAAGAAGCAGATACAGGAAAGGATGTCCGGACTTAAGTGCGGTCATGGCTATAAAAAGACCCAGAGCCCTTGAACCCGCATCTCCCATTAAAAGTTTACTGGGATTAGCGTTATACATTAGATAGACTAAAAGTCCGGTGATCATAAAGACGATTGCATTTCTGTATGCCGGATCAAAATCGAATCCTTTCATTATGATCAGCATAGGCAACAGAGTAACTATTGAAAGAGTACCTGTCAGACCGTCAACGCCATCAGCGCAGTTCGTTACATTAATGGAAAACCAGCATAATGCGATTATGAGCAGGGCATAAACGATCACCGGAAAGGTTACCGTATATCCGCTGACGGCAACCCTGAAAGTATTCGGATTGAATCCAAGATATGTAATGGCGAATATGATACTGATCGCAAGATCAAAAAGCCCTTTTTTTAACCGTCCCCATTCCACACTTGCTTTATCGTCCAAAAATCCGGATATCATTTCGGCAGTTACCAAAAGAAGATAAATAAACAGCTCCGGGTGAATGCGGGTAAATAACAGCACAGAAACATCAAATGCAATAACAAATATAATACCTGCTCCTGTGGGTTTTCCTTTTGAAATGTGACCGCCGGTAACATCATTTCCGGAATCGCCCGGTAAAAAAAGACGTGCACGTTTCATAGCAATAAAACATGCGATAAATATAATTCCTATTCCTACAATGGTAACAGGACCAAATCCTTCTGTGCCGAATATATGTGCAAACATATGCAATCTCCGTTTTTATGAATATCTTATGAAGTATAGCATAAATACACGATAAAACAAGTCGTTTTTTTGACACCCACCTTTCGAAATGATAAAATCATTCTCATGATAATGTTATGATCACGATAAGAGATTATTAAACGACATTATATGAATAACCACTGGTCTGTTAAAAAATCCCTGACAGTTTAAAATCAAATGAGATGATATATAAGATAAGCATGAGATAAACGGTTAATCAAAAAAAAAGAGTTTTACAGAAAGGACAACAAAATGCTCGGAACAGATAATATTTTGATACTGATGATGCTGATTCCCGCAGGAGTATGTGTGATCGTGGGAATAATACTTCAGATAGCGGCTTCAGCAAGAAAAAAAAGGATCGCGATAGGGCCGGTACTGATCGCAGCAGGTATAATCTTTGCGGCGGTAGGTATTGTTACGATTATTTCACTTAGTTAGGATCAATCACAGTTACCCTTTATCAGAAAGTATTATTAGTCAGATCGGTGATACATATGGAAACAAACGCAAAAAAGATCAATCCTCTTTTTACAAAAGAAAATGCTGATGCTATACATGTTCCGGATATCGTAAGACAGGATCTTTGTACTATCATTGAAGAGAAACTAAAGAAAGCCGGATTATACTATCGTCTTGCCTACAGGGTAAAAAAAGCGGATTCTATAGTTGATAAGATGATCAGACGGAATTACGGTGCCCGTTGTTCAAAATATGAGCACAGAAAGATGCAGGATCTTATCGGAGTAAGGATAATCCTGTATTTTGATGATGATATGGCCATAGTCAGAAAACTGATCGATTCATTGTTCAGTGAGCCGGGAATGTGGGATACTACTGAAACCTCTCCATACGAATTCCGTGCAATGAAAATAAACGGTACATTCAGATTACCTAATTATCTCAGTAAGATGATAGTAAATCCTGCTTTAGGTGATTATGTAGATGATACATTTGAATTACAGGTCAGGACAAATGCATTTGAGGGCTGGCATGAGATAGAGCATGACCTTCATTATAAAGGCAATGCATTTAATGAAAAAAATGAAAATCTGTCAAGGAGGATGAACTCGATCCTTGCAACGTTAGAACTTTGTGATGATTCTTTGGTGAAACTGATCGAGGATCTTGGTCATCAGCATTATAAAGACAAAAACTGGGATGACATGATAAGGTGTCATTGCCGTATAAAATTATCGCCTGAACCTCTTGCTAAAGAAATAGTTGAATGCTTTGACGCTGATACTGAACTTGCAAAGAAATTTTTCAAGTCTGACCGCTCTCTTCTTATAGAGTATCTCTGGAACCGTAATTCTGATGTGATAGTAAATCATAGTGTGAATATGGCAGTCCGGATACTAAACGAAACCGGTCCTAAAGATGAACGTATATTTGAGATATTTGCAAATGAAAAAAAGAAAAATGTTGCCCAGAAGAGGAAAAAATTTGAACCATTTAAGCCGTTGGGAACTTTTCCGGTGTTTGCTTCAGGAGTAGTGATAAATAATGAGGATCTTACTATTGAAGAGCGGTTTG
>CACZTF010000198.1 GCA_902784025.1 uncultured Lachnospiraceae bacterium | reverse complement strand
GTCTGAGAGTCAAAATCGTAGATCAGGTTGCTCAGATAATATCCCTTTGCAATGATCCCCTTATCTTCAATGTAATAATAGTTCAGCCTGTTCTTTTCCATCTGTTTCTCTCTCTTTCTTTTCTGCCCGTTTTGTTCCTTACACCTGTATACTAACAGTAGGACTATTACAAAAAAACTGCCTAGATTTAGATAATGTTCCTGGCTGGATAAGGAGGTTACTATGGCCGATAAGAAGGAAATCCCTTTCGCATTACTGGAAACATTGCGGGAATATACCGATGAAGATCATATTCTTTCTACAAAAGAAATCATAATGCTGCTGGAAGAAAACTATGGTTTGGCACTTGAACGCAGAACACTGTATGCAAATGTGGATATGCTCAAGAGTTTTGGATACAAAATCAGTACCTGGCAGGAAAATGGATACGGGTATTACATGGAGAAACACCAGTTCGATAAATCCGAAGTCCTGCTGTTATGTAATGCAATCCATTCCAGTCACTTTATTTCTGCAAAAGAAAGCAAGCAAATGATTGATAAACTGCTTGATACTTTAAGCCTGGAGCAGCGAGACGAATATAAAGATCAGGTCTATCTCCCTAACCCACGGAAAACAAACAACAATGTACTGCTGAATACAATCTCTCTGGTTTCATCCGCAATCAGGGACAGACATCCAATCAGTTTCACCTATCTCAAGTATGACGAAAATAAAAAACTTGTTCCTCGTCGTGAAGAACCTTATGTGGTAGAACCCCGCTATATTGTCTATCAGGATTCCCGCCCCTATCTGATTGCGACCAGCGATCATCATGATGGCTTTGCAAATTACCGAATTGACAGAATAAGAGATCTGAAAATCGACGACAGGAAGTTTGCCGTTCTTCGGAAAGATCAGGATGCCTATGAGTATACAAAGAATATGTATTACATGTTCAATGATGCACAGACTGCTGCGGTAATTCGCTGTGAGCAACGTATCCTTGATCATGTAATCGATACGTTTGGTACGGAATGTATGATCATTCCAGTCGATAAAAACCATTTCGACGTCCATATTAAAGGCTGTGAAACCGGAATCATACTGTTTGCTCAGCAATATCTAGATGCAGCCGTTGTTGTTGAACCGGAATATCTGCGGGAAGAAATCCACGACCGGCTTAAAGCTGCTGCCAAACGGTACAAATATTAAATACAGGCATTGGCGTATCAAATACTGTAAACCGGATACCTATGCCATGGTCAAAGTCATTAATAAGCTTTACAATGTCGCGAAATAGATAGGAGAAAGCGGATTATGTTACTGTTTTCCTCAATACTTGATATTAATCCAGCTATGGATCGGGAGTCTTTCGTTAAGCTCGTGATCAAATGGAATAAGCAAAGCAAATACGAGAATAACATCATTCCGGATCTGGAATGGAACGGGAAGTATAACGTTCGGTACGGAAATGACAATCTTTGGTTATCAATTCAGGAATATGCTCAGGAACGTATTCTATCTGTTCGTTATGAAAAGCACGAGAATGACGGAACCGTCTGGGATACCGATTATGTCATGAACTTCAACAAAATGCAGATGAGTATCCGTCTGGATCGAAGCTACGAGGCAGATGCACTGGCAATTGGTGAAAAGTTCTCTACGCCTCACTTCATTACACTGCTTGAAGAGAAGGGCTACCTGAAGGCAGATGGAGATCTTCCTGTATCGAGAGAGCCGTTCTACATCACAGAGAATAACCTCTCTATTCTCAGTGACATTATTACGAACGGGAATAGCTATAAGCTTCCGGTCGTCTTTGTTTCCAAGCTGTTCTCGGGGGATGATCCTGTCGATGTTAAATGGCTTTCAAGCCGGTTGAAAGGCGTTGCTCATGTCCTTGTACAGGAAAGCAATGATATTACCAACCAGATCCGAGAAGCATGTGACAGCCGGAATGAATTCAATGGTGCAATCGGTATCTATTTCCCAAGTGGGTCCTTACGCCATAAGCGCTTTCTTTCTCATACCGGAGAAGGATACGATGACTTCCTTATGGAAAAGGTAGTAAAGCTGGTGATCCAGTACTGCAATGCACAGCTTACAGAACCTCTTTTTACTTGGCAGGGTGTCAATAACGCAATTCTGATGGATAACTTTTCCAAGCAGCGGAATGATTATATTGCTGCTGATCTGGCTAAGAAAAAAGCAGAACAGGAAATAGAACAGATGCTGTCTTCCCTTGATGAGGAAGAAAAGCGGATCCGAACAAAAGCAGTCGAAGACGCACAGGCGGATGCCGATAAGATTCTCGCCAGTTTTGATAATGAGCTGCAGCATCTTCAGCAACAGGTCGAAGAACTCGCCAAGGCAAATGAACTATTACAATACGAAAACCAGGGGCTTAAATCCAAACTGGATACAGTCAGTGATATTCCGGTTCTCTATATGGGTGACGAGTTTGAATTCTACCCGGGAGAGATAAAAGACCTAGTACTGCTTGTACTATCTGAGTCTTCTCAAGGGATCCAGGAAAAGACACGCCGGTCAGATGTAATCAAAGACATTATCAGAAACAACGACTACAAAAACACATCTTCCCAGAAAGCAGAGGAAATCAAAAAGCTCCTCAAGGGCTATGACGGAATGACATCTCCGTTACGACAGGCTCTTGAGGATATGGGTTTTGTTATTACAGAAGACGGCAAGCACTACAAGCTGACTTACTTTGGGGATGATCGATATCAAATTATCTTGTCCAAAACACCCAGCGATTTCCGGACTGGAAAAAACAGTTCTCAGAAGCTTAGTAAAATGGTTTTCTAACAATTTGCAAGACTGTTATAAAAAAAGAGATGCCCAAAGGACTCCATTAACAGACAAGATGAAATATGCTTCGTCAGAACACTAAGGAGGATTCAATTGTGTTTACACCGACACCAAGTAATAAAAAAGAAGAGGAGCTCGACCTTATCTGTAAGCTTTCTGGAATGGATTGGGATCGAGGAAACGATGGGTCGTATTACGTTTCAGGCTATGATCACGGAGCACAATTGCACAATGTTCACGATGC
>CACZTF010000197.1 GCA_902784025.1 uncultured Lachnospiraceae bacterium | reverse complement strand
TTTACCGATATAGTATCCGGCTATTGGCATAAGCGCCTGGAATCCGCCGAAGTAGAATCCAACTTTAAGTGTATGTTCAGGGGTTAGTTTTTTGATAGTCATACCTTTACAGATGGACACCGCCAATGCATCCATAGCGAGAGCCACAGCCATAAGTATGATTTCTATAATACTCATATATCCACCACATCTTCATAAAGCCAGAAAACAACAGCATTTTGATCAAAAATATGACCATATTATACAGAGCATTTTAATCCCCGTCAATTTGCATAATTATTCGTTTTTTTTAAAAAACATATTCAACACTCTTTATCTATTCATAAACACCATACTAAACTCAAAAAAAGGTATAACTTCGCTTTATCTGAATTATAATCAGTGGCAATTTATATCAGTGACTACAAAAGTATAAAACAATAGGTTATAATGATGCAAAATCATGAATAATTGTTATTATGATATTTTCTTATTAAGGTGAGCATTATGAGAAAAGAAGATATAAAACATTTTTCTTTAAAACGATTTCTAATATTAGGTGCTATCTCTTTTACCCTGCCCGCTTTTACCGCTGTGCCTGTGGCAGCAGAAACAGCAAATACGATCACATTGGAGGACATTGAACAAAAAAGAAAGGATCTGGAACAGGCTCAGAAAGAATATGACATGGCGCTTGCCGGTCAGCATGCTGCGGAGGATCTGGTGGAAAATGCACGACGTGCCCGTGATGACGCACAGGAACAATATGACATTATCATGGAGAAATATAAAAAGGGATTTGCAGGCTTTTTGCAGTGGGTTATTGATTCTGAAGACGACCCTTTAAGGATTGAAGATGCCAAGTCCACGCTTGCTCTTTTGCAGGAGCGCGGGGAAACAGATGATATCTCACCTTCAAGTCCTAGAAATATCACGAGAATGTTTTATACGGCACAATGGCTTGATGAATATGCAGATTTTTTTGACCAGTTCGAGGCCAGAGGTCTTACTGCCGGCACCTCTCATTATATTATTTGCTGGGCCCAGAATATGAATAAACCAGCCGACCCTTATAGCATCTTTGCTAATTTACCAATACATGCAGAAGTAAGGTATCTTGGAACTTTTGCAGAAAACAATGATGGTATACCTGTTTGGAAGCAACCTCAGGATGACAAATGGATTAAAGGAAGCAGCATTATTTCAGAGACCTCTTATTATGATGAAAACATACCTGAAAATATACCTGATGTATGTATAGGTTTTTCCTCATTTGTGAATCCTGATTCCGGTGAGAATATGTCACTTGATATTGTAATAAAAGGTTATGGGTGTTATACACTCAGAGAGTATGCCCAGGCACTGAGAGATTACTATGCCCTTGTGGATCCGCTGCCTTCTAAGACCGCTTTAAATGGCTTCGATGATGATTTTACAAATGCCAAAAAAGAATTAAAAGACGTAGAAGATATCGTATCCTCAAAATATGCACGATTAAAAAAGGCTCAAAAGGATTATGAGGAGGCTGTTGCCCTGTTGACGGTTAATACCGCTTTGCCTGAAGAGGCAGCTGCGGGTTCAGAAATTCTTCCTACATCAGCTGCCACAGATGGTATGCCAATGTATACAGGGGAAGAATTTAATGAAACATATTCTACGGCAACAGATAACAACTCTTTATCAGAAACCACTTCGGACACTGATGATAAGAAGCATAATGTAATTGCTGACAATGCCTCGGCATCTGTTACTGAAAAAGCAAATACCCCGCCTGTTACAACTGCAATTGATCTTTCATATGTGGATGCAGTAAACGAGGATGATAATACGAATAAAAACTCAGTAAAACAGAATGGTATTCTTTTACAAGTATTGTCTTATATTTTTAACGGCGGAGCTATAGCTGTGATCATTCCTACAGGATTCAGGAGACGTAAAAAGTCTATTGAAGAAGAAATAATTCCAAACAAAAAAGCACCCGGAAAGGCGCTTTAAGATTTTGAGATAATGGTTTGCTCCGTTACTCTACCCAGGCAGTTTTTACGATCATATCCGCGTATCTGTTAAAATAACTGCTGTCATCTTCGTCATGCCACTCAACATATCCTTGCCCTTCATAATAGGGTGGTACAAAGTCCAGATAATAAACTTTACCATCCTTCTCGCCGATCTTTCTGTACCTGTGAATACCGTCATCTTCAGGTAAGTTATCTCCTGCTTTACCGACGATATTTACAACCGTCTCATGAGCTCCTATTGTCACTGCATCATAATCAATTTCGAAATAATCCTCTCCGTAGTAAACTTTATCACCTTCGAAATAATAATATTCCAAACCATCCCAATTGTCAGTGTCAGGAGATATAGACCATCCAAAATTCCCATGAGGCTCCAGTCCGTCATAAAAACTCTCGGAAAAAGACGGCAGGTAAATATGAATTCCGTTTTTCAGTCTTACTTCAACTTTATAATTATCCTTCCATACCACATCAGGATCTTCTGCCGGTAAAATTGCTGCATTGGCATATTTTTTATCATTACTTAAACCCGTGGCAGCCCCGATACTTTTAAAATGTCGTATTGTGGCAGCCTCAAAGGGAAAATCCTTACTACGGTTATAAAACTTATCTATGTAATTTTCGTATTCTTCCTGGGTAATTGCTTCCGTATGTTTCTTTTCTGGCGCAGTTACGTAATCATATTCTTCCTCAAAAACCGTTTTACCGAAATCTCCCCAATCTTCATAAACTTCGTACAACCAGGTTGTTTTTAATCCTTTCGCCGGCAGCCTGTATTCAGATATGAAGTTATTTCCTGCGCCTCCGCTTCCAAATGTATAGATCACACCGCCTTCATCGATCCACATAGAATCCCTGTATCCGCCGCTTTCTTTCAGTAATACAGCCTTCTCATCCTCTGACAGTGTATAGAGTTCATACACATTATTTTCATCCAGCCTGACGATCATGAGCTCAGGAATACCATCGTTATTGATATCATGTACTGAATATGACAAGGTATCTTTACAATGCAAAAAGGAAGTTCCAAGCGCCATTCCGTCATTCTCATCTGCATTATCCGGACAGGCTGTCCTGATCTCGCTGTACTTATTATTAATTATCTCTTTATATGCTTCAGGCGGGTTGTCATTATTATATGCTGACTCTGTTTCCGGCTTTAACTGTGTTTCTTCAGCAGTTGTCTCCTGCGTCAACGTTGCCTGGGCAACTGTTGTCGTAGTCGTTGCAGTAGTTGTTTCAGCGGTGGTTGTCGTTGCAGTAGTTGTTGCAGTGGTTTCCGGAACATTTGAACCGGAGGCACCGCAACCTGCAATCGTCGATGCAAATATAGCTGTACCAACAATAATTAAAGGCTTATTTCTGAAAATGCTCATTTTGTTCTCTCCTAAAAATAATTGTATCTTACAGTCATATATTACCGGTAGTAAATTCTTAAAAAAAAATTTTCACTACATAATTCAAAAAGTATATTTTATAAAAACGAAAAAAACTCTTCTTTTATTTCCTTGTAAGATACATTGTATCATATTCATTTGAAAGAACCATAGAATTACCATTAACCGTTCCGTTTGTCTCATATGTTACGCCATTATAATCCATAATAACCGTGACAGTATTACCAAACGCTTTGTACGACATATCACAATCAATATAACTACTCAAGGTATTACCGTAATCATCAAAAACTGATATCTTTCCGTCATTTTGAAAAACCATTGTTCCCGTCTGTCCATTCGCCTGCATCTCCCAGGCGCCAACCACAGCACTGTTACCACAACCGGCAAATGTAAACGCAGCCATGGAAAGACCTCCTACTATAGCAGCTTTTTTAATAATGTTCATTTTATTCATCGTCTTAATCTCCTTACTTCTAAAACTACATTTATTTAACGTCATGTATACATTATAAACCTATGGCAAAAAATAACAATAATAAAATGTCACGATCTGAAAAGTTTAATGTAAATTATCTGCTGCTTCAGGATAATTTTATCCTGTTCATATACTATCATATTTACTTTTTACAAAAACTGAACACCCTAAAACCGCTTTTTTATTATTATGATCTTCTCTCGCAGGTGACTCTCGCGGATGACCATAAGCCTGAAGAATACCATTGAATAACCACCAAAGAAATAGTATTATTATACATATATCTATTAATGTGATTTTTCGGATTCGGGTGATCATTATGAGAAAAAAAGATGTAAAACATATTTCTCTTAAACGTATTCTTGTGTTGGGCGCTATAACTCTTGCCCTGCCTGCATTTACCGCTGTACCTGTTGCAGCAGAGGAAACTTTAAACACAGTTACTTTGGATGACGTGGAACAAAAACGAAAGATCCTGGAACAGGCGCAGAAAGAATATGACATGGCACTTGCCGGTAAGCATGCCGCTGAGGATCTGGTGGAAAATGCACGACGCGCCCGTGATGATGCTAAGGAACAATATGAAATTATCATGAAGAAATACAAAAAGGGATTTGCAGGCTTTTTGCAGTGGGTTATCGATACCGAAGACGACCCTTTAAAGATTGAAGATGCTCAGTCTACGCTTGCTCTTTTGCAGGAGAGCGGGGAAACAGATGATATCTCACCTGCAAGCACAAGAAATATCACGAGAATGTATTTTACTGCACAATGGCTGGAAGAGTATGCGGATTTTCTCGGGCAGTACGAAGACATGGGGGTTACCGGCACCACTTCCCATTTGTGGATGTATCATACCCAGGATATCAGTAATGACTATTCGGATTTTCTTGAACAGAATGAAGACAGCTACCTTACCAGCCACAAATCTCACAGATGGAAGTATAATAATGAATATCAGAATGAATATGAGTTTTTTCTTGGTGAAGGAAGTTGGCGTGATGTAGCCGGCCTTTATTTCTGGTTTGCTTTTTATACTGAAGATCCCACTAACAACATAGACTGGAAAGAAACAGGAACTTTTTTAACTATGCCTTTTCAAGAAAGGTCGCTGGGCACTTTTGCAGAGGACTGGGACGGTGTACCTGTTTTGGAGCATTCTCAGAATGAATACAAACGCACCGATACAGACCCCAATGGAATGTGGTGGTCTGAATATTTGTACTGGGCTAATGAAGGAACATATAAAGATAATGGCTCAAATCTGATTATAGGATTATGTACGTTAGCAGATCCCGGTTCCGGTGAGAATCTGTCAATCGATTATTTATATGAAGGTGACAGGATGCCTTATACACTCAGAGAGTATGCCCAGGCACTGAGGGATTACTATGCCCTTGTGGATCCGCTGCCTTTTAAGGCTGCCTGGGATGGTTTCGAAGATGATTATACAAATTCAAAAAAGGAATTAAAAGGCGCAGAAGAACTTGTTTCATCTGCATTGTCACGGCTAAAGGGCGCTCAAAAGGATTATGATGAGGCTGTGGCACTGTTTCGTGTTAACACCTCTTTGCCTGAACAATCGGCTGCAGATCCTGTAATCCTTACGGCATCTGAAATCGCAGTTGAAGAGCCGGTGTATGCCGGGGAAGAATTTTCTGAAGCATATGCCATGGCAGCAGACAACACTTCTTTATCAGAAACTGCTTCAGAAACAGAAGATGAAATGTATAATGAAATTTCCCCCGTTTCTCCTGCACCTGCTACTGAAAAAGAAGAAAGCCGGTCTGCAGGATCAGGTTACGCTCAGCCGGCTTCAACTACAACTGCTTTTACATATACAGACACCACAAGTAAGGAAGAAAGCACGAAAAAACCCGCAGAAGAAGAAAACAGTATTCTTATGCGGGTAATGTCTTATATTTTTAACGGAGGGGCTATAGCTGTCATTATACCTACGGGATTCAGGAGACGTAAAAAAGCTCTTGGATCAAACTTTATATGAACAGATCGCTGAATTATTTTATAGGTGTCATTTTGTAATACTTATCGTATTTCAGACAATCGATCTTTTTCACATCTGCTTTACTGTGGATGTTATCATATCTGTTTGTGAGTGAGGATGGACAAAATGCGTACATCGTTCCATCCTGGGTAGATTTTGCGTAAATATGATATTGTAGCCACTCATCGGTTCCGACCGCATAGTCTCCATACATATTATGCAGCGGATAACCTATTTTTTCGCCGAAATAGCACAAATATGCAGGTGAAGAATATGAATCCCATTCATTCCTTATCCATGAAGGAACACCCTGGTCAACGATCAGATCTAAATACTGCATTTCCCCATTTTTATCAATATAATTCTTACTGTATTTTGCAATGCTTGCCAGGTACTTTGTAATTGCCTGCATTTGCTCTTTTTTCGTATTGATGCCTTTTGATACCTTTGATATAATATCATCAGCCCATTTATCTTGTTCTTTTTTGAAATCTTTTACGGTTATCTTACCTATTTTCTTTTTTTCACGGGACTGTATCCGGTAATAGTCCGGAGAATTCTTATCATTAGACACCCTTTTTAATTCTGTTACCTCTATGGTCATTTCCCCGGGGTCTTGCAGGCTGGTCGTATACACATATCCTCCCGGAACCTCTATACCTGAGTCACCATCCATACTGTCACTTATCAATTCCGTGTAAAGTGAAAATGAGTTTCCCTGTTCATCGCCGGCATACGATAGATCATGATAATTGATCTTGCCAACGCCTACTTCATTTTCAGTTCCGTCGGATTTATAATATTTCACACTAAAGGATGCAGGATCCGGATTATTTGTTTCGATAAAAAGCGCTGCAGCGGCTTTTGAGTAAGGTTGATTGAAAAATTTAAAATCATAATTGTATTTGAGATTTTTTGTTTTATCAACCCACTTTGCTATTATCGTTGTATAAGCAGTTATATTATTATATGATTTATCCCAACCGTCGAATTCATAACCTGCTCTTGTGGGGTTTTTAGGCGGTGTCGCATTTTTACCTTTCTCTACATACTGGGTACTTATTTCATTGCCCAAACCATCCATAAAGATTACTTTCATCATCTGTGTCAGCCAGCCTTTACTATCGGCTTTAAATCTGTTTCCTGAAATGTTCACCTCCTTATTAACAACAAGCCAGCCATTGTCACCAAAATACGACATATGCTTCGCCGCATTTCCGTCAGGATTGTCTGTGCCTTTGCCTAAATATTGTAATCCGGTGCGGAGCCAGCCGTTTCCTCCGAAATATGACCAGTGCTTTGCCGTATTTCCGTCAGGGTTCTTTGTACCTTTCCCCAGTTGCTGCCAGCCAGTCCTTAACCACCCGTTAGGTCCGAAATATGACCAGTGTTTCGCACAATTTCCATCCGGGTTATTCGTACCTTTCCCCATAGCCTGCCAATTAGTCCTAAGCCATCCGTTTGACCCAAAGTAAGACCAATGAAGTGCACTGCTGCCGTCTGGATTATTAGTACCCTTCCCTAATTTCTGCCAGCCTGTTCTTAACCAACCGTTCGGTCCGAAATATGACCAATGCTCAGTCTTCTCACCCTCAGCCTTGCTCATTTTTTTCCAGCCTGTGTAAAGAGAACCATTTGATCCGAAGTATGACCAATGCTCAGTCTTTTCTCCTTCAGCTTTACCCATCTTATGCCATCCGGTATATGCTTTACCGTCTTTTCCGTAATATTTCCAGTTATTCCCTTTTCGCACCCAGCCGGTTTGTGCCGCCTGCACTGTTACAGTGCTTGCTACAGGCGTTATAATGGTGCTTGCTACAATAACCCCTGTGATCAAAGCTAATAATTTCTTTTTCATTTCAATCATCCTCCTTTCTGCGACTGCATTTGGTTAATGTCATATCTATATTATATAATAATTAACAAAATGTCGCGATCTTATAATTTCTATAAAGATTATTCTGTACTCTTTTAGGATGTCTACTTCCTACTTATATAATATCATACTCACCTTTTACAAAAACTGGACACTTCAGCCTAAAATAAAGAAATTTTTTTAGGTTCATTTAAGTTTAGTACATATAATAATTATCAGAGAGAGGTTTTAAACCCTTCACCTCTCTCAAAATTTCCATATTACTTTTTTCTTTCATAATAAAACTTTCATTTTCTTTTACTTATAAACAGCAGCATGCAGGCTGCTTTTTTTATGAAGATAATAACCAATGCCCAGTCTTACACATTTACACGTTTACCTTATATTGGTAAAAATACACGCTTGAAAATAACTCATCCATGTATTTATAATTTATTATAAGTCACTTTTGCATATTTATAAAAGGAGGGGAAAATCATGAAAATAGTTTTTTGGTCGGACTTTGCATGTCCGTTTTGTTATATAGGGGAAACAAGACTTAAAAAGGCTATAGCCGAGATCCGTTCTGATGCTTCTGTTTCTCCAAATGTAGAATTTGAACTTGAGATGCGCGCTTTCCGTCTGGATCCGGAAGCTGATATTACTCCGAACGGCGATACTGTTACCAGGTATGCAAAAAAATACCGTATGTCACCTTTACTGGCGCAGCATCAGGTTGAAAAGATCTCTAATTCCGGGCGTCGGGAGGGACTGGATTTTAATTACGGCGGCACTTTTTCCGTTAATACATTTGACGCACACCGGCTCACAAAACTTGCATATACGAAGGATACTGAAACAGCCGATGCCGTTATAGAAGCCTTGTTTAAAGCTTATTTTGCTGATAACAGGATTCTTTCCGACAGGGATGTTCTCACGGAAACAGGGGTGCAGGCAGGTCTTGAAGCAAATGAAATAAAGGAAATGCTCGCATCCGACAGATTCTCCGGTGAGGTTTTGGCTGATGAAGAAGAAGCTCGAAAAAAAGGCATTACAGGTGTTCCTTATTTTGAGATTGATGGCTCCGTGCAGATAAACGGAGCAGAGATGAAAGAAGGCTTCAGGCATCAGATCCTTAAACTTCTGAATCCTGTTGAAAATGTATCATCTGAAAATGATGAGAGCAACAGTTTATCGAAAGGACACACTTGCGGTCCCGACGGATGTAAGCTGTGATCTTTTAATATCTAAACCTGTATCTTTATTGGCTAAGCGAAGGATCTCTTTAATCTGTATGTATGGAAAGAGATTCTTTGACTTAGACATCACGATAACATGAATTAAGCAAACTTTTATACTACGTAGTATGTTTAAGAAAAAAAGGATGTAAAAAAAATGGATAAAAATGCGGACAAAAAATACTATTACCTAAGAAAAAGCTGCTGCAGCGGTAAGGTTTACGGTATATTTGATCTTGATGGATTAAAAAACTGCTTCGGTTATTCTGATGACGACAGCATAAAAGATCTTAACGATCTTGAACGCAGGCTTGCCATGGAATATGAAGGATTCGAATTCCCTTATTATATAGAGCCGGTTGTCAGATAAAACAGGAGACAGCTTACTGTCAAACTATTATTAATCAGGTTTCCACGAATTTGACAGATCTTTAAGTCTCACAAATACCGGCGCACTCTCACCATTACATTTCCTTTTTTGGTCTTTTCCCCTGTTCCGTCAAATATAAATTTTCCGTATCCTCTTACAGCAAATACGTCTTTCTCTTTCGGTGTCAGACTTTCGTTTCCGCAGCTGCGCCCGTTTACCAGCACCATTCCTGCCGTAAACAGATTTCGCGCTTCGCTTCTTGAGATGTTATAAAGCTTGGAAAGCATCGCATCTATCCGTGGAGATGGTACTATAAGCTTACACTCCTCAAATACCGGCCCGGGGACTGCCTCCCTTTCTGTAGCATCATCACACCTGGCACAAAACACAGTGGTATTCCTTATGCTGTCTAGCTCTTCACAGATATGACCGGCTATGCTGTCACAGACAAATGCATAGCCGCTCTTTTCTTTTACGATGATATCTCCTATGGTATCTCTTTCCAAACCCAGGCTCATAAATGCTCCCAGATAATCACGGTGGGTAAGGGGTTCACAAAACCTGGGATTCAGGGGTCTTATCTTCAATACACTAATGGGAAAATCCACATCATACCCCAGCTGTGACTCATCCCCGAATCTCACAATGACCCTCTCGCATCCCTCGGCACCACCCCACATTTTCACCGAATTATCGTTGGCAAAATCATATACGACAGCTGCATCCGAAGGTGATAAAAAACGGGTAAACATAAAAGAATTGTTGGTATAAGACTGTCTGTACAGATCCTCCAGACGTTTTTTAATTTTTGAAATATCTTTATCCAAATTTTTTCCTTATCATTTCTGCGGGATCTCAAAGGGTCTGACCCTTAAGCTTACCCCCAACTCATCACATATTTCTCTGCATTTTTCGATCTTCTCTTCAGACATAACACCATCAACTACCGTCATAACGACATTGGGTACATAACGTTTTGCAAGAAAGGCAAACTCTTTTATCGCATCATATGACTTGATACCAAAGCTTGAGCGGGTCAGCTGATAGTATTCCTCTGCATCAGGTGCGTTTAACGAAACAGAGATGGTATCTGCTCTCCCCTCAAGCTGTGGTGTTATATCCTTTCCGTATATCAGGTTAGCCAGACCGGAGGTGTTTATCCTTACCTTCAAACATGGATAATCCTCTCTTAAAGCATCGATAATCCTGCATACATCATCAAATCGTTCCATGGGCTCCCCAAAACCGCAAAACACCAGTTCATTGATGATGTTAAGATCATACTCTGAGCAAAGCTTAAGCACTTCTTCAACAGATGGTTCGCCATCCTTCAGCCACAGGCTGTTATCCTCCATCATCTTTTTTGTCTGTCTCAGGCAGAAAACACAACTGCAGGGACAACGGTTAGTCATATTTACATACATATTTTTCCCGCTTATATCTCCGCTTTTTGAAATATCCAAAAAGTACTCATCTCCGGCTTTTCCGGTGACTGTATAAAGAATCATCACATACCTCCTTGCAACAAAATTTTTAAAGACTGGGATGACATTTGTCTTATTCCCCGTTTTTTTGACCGGCTCATTCTTTCTTTTTGTTTCCGGTAAAAAATAATAAAAAATGGTACTGTATACATTACTGAATATCTTTAGTTCCCTAAAGCATCCTCTGTTCTCCTGTCATTTTTAATTCCCCCAAACGTCCCTGCTTAGCTGCAAGTAAGAGGCATACCGCTCCTAATACAGCGTCAGCTATAACAGCAGGAACAGCTCCCTCAACACCAAATACATGATCATAAATAAGATTACTTTGGGCGCCTGCCTGAACAGCCGGATGAAAAACAGATGCCGCTGATTCCAATCCGCTGTTTGGCAGACCAAACAGGAAATTCTGTGT
>CACZTF010000196.1 GCA_902784025.1 uncultured Lachnospiraceae bacterium | reverse complement strand
GGATATGAAGCTTCGTATCCAGTATATGTATGAGAACCAGACTGCATCTATCAAAGAATCCCTTGTTACTTCTGAAGATATGGGTGAGTTTCTGAACTCTGCTGATTATTATCAGAAAATATATGACTATGACAGAGATAAGCTTGAAGAGATAGCCCAGACGATAAAAAAGATAGAGGAGTTAACTGAAAAGTTAAATATTGAACTTGCGGAAGTTGAAGAAGTTCAGAAGGAGATGTATGCCAAAGAAAATGAGATAAATGATCTTGTCAGCTCTAAGCAGGCTGATATCTCCCAGCTTGATTCCCGTATAGCTACAGCAGCTAAAGCTGCGGCAGAGGCTGCAGAAGCAAGAAAAAAAGCAGCTGAAGAGGAATCAAGACTTGCCGCCCAGGAGAAAGAACTTGTAGAACAGGCTGAAAGGGCAGCGGCTGAAGAAGCAAGGCTCAGGGAAGAGGAAGAAGCCAGACAAAGAGCGGCAGCTGAAGAGGCTGAAAGAAGAGCTGCGGCAGAGGCTGCTGCCAGAAGAGCGGCAGAGGAACAGTCATACACCGGTAATACATCATCACAACGATCTTCAGGCAGTGATTCAAGTTATTCATCCGGCAGTTCCGGATCCCAGAGTAGTTCTTATACACCTGCTGTTACTGAAAACAGTACAAGCGGACTTGCACAACGTATAGCTACCAACGCCAGAAATAATAACGGTTGGTATCCTGCAGCTGCAGGCATGTGTGCTCAGTGGGTTGCTGGTATATATGCACAATCAGGCGCGGGAAGACCTTATGGAAATGCGATTGATTATTGGAACAAATGGAGTTATTCCGGAAGTACCAGCATGTCTAACATACCTGTTGGTGCTGCAGTCATAAGTTCCGGTGCAGGAGTACTGGCTGCTACTTATGGTCACATAGGTATTTATTTGGGTAACGGTATGGTAGCAAGTAACATTGGCGGCGTTCGTATAGAATCTATTGAATCTTTTGACAGAGGTGCAACAGCTACATGTCAGGGTCATAGAGGATATATAGGATGGGTGTGGCCAAACGGGGTCGCATTAAACTAAATAGTTTGATTTTTGTTTAGATATATGGTAGTATATTGAGGCTGTGCGGATGTGGCGGAACGGCAGACGCAGCAGACTCAAAATCTGCCGGTGGTAACATCGTGTGGGTTCAAATCCCACCATCCGCATCTTTAAAAGACTGTCGCATCATTGCGATGGTTTTTTTGTTTATTATTTGATATCGGAGCATATAACATGGATAGTTTAGCAACACCTTCTGCAACTAAAGAGATACTGGATCAGTTCGGATTTTCCATAAAAAAAAGATATGGTCAAAACTTTCTGATCGATGAGAATATAGTAAGAAAAATCGTAAAGCTATCCGGTGTATCAAAAAATGATGTTGTATTGGAAATAGGTCCGGGTATAGGAACTATGACACAAGTTCTTTCATTGGAGGCTTCAAAAGTAGTATCAGTAGAGATTGACAGGAAATTAATGGATGTGTTGTCCTACACTTTACAAGACAGACAAAACGTAACGATAATTAATGAAGACATATTAAAATGTGATTTAGAGGAATTGTCCGGGACATACAACAACGGCGGACCTTTTAAAGTTGTGGCCAATCTGCCTTACTATATAACAACCCCGATAATAATGTCTCTTCTTGAGAACAACTCTTATTTAAATAACATGCTGATAGATAGTATTACGGTGATGATCCAAAAAGAAGTAGCTGACAGGATCAACGCAAAACCGGGAACAAAAGATTATGGTGCATTATCTCTTGCCATAGAGTATTACACAAAACCATCTGTCCTAATGAATGTGCCTGCATCAGTATTTATACCTCGTCCCAATGTGGATTCAGCTGTTATCGGACTTGAGATACTTAAAGAACCTCCAGTAAAAGTTAAAAACGAAAAAAAATTGTTTACCCTTATAAAAGCAGCTTTTTCGCAAAGAAGAAAGACGTTTGTAAATAGTGTTTCAGGTGTTTTAAATATAGATAAAAACCTGTTAAGAGAATGTTTATCCGATATAAAAAAAGATCATGATATAAGAGGAGAAGAATTAAGTTTAAAAGATTTTGCATCAATCTCTGAGCGTATTTGACATTTATTGACTTTTTGCTTATTTTGTTTTATCATGTTGCAATATACAAGGGGAGTAGTCGGCACGTTATACGTGTTTGTTCGGTCGTCAGCGCGGTTTTACCCGGTCGGACATATCAAGTGACGAGACTTTGTATCGTTTTTTCGATACAATCTTGTCACTTTTTTAGATTTCAAGATTATTATCTGAACTGTTTGTATTGATAATTATAATAGATAGGAGTGTTTATATTATGGTCTTACAGTGGATCTTACTGGCAGTAGGATTTGCAATGCTTATTAAAGGTGCCGATTTTTTTGTTGATGGTGCTGTAGGTATTGCCAGAAAATTCGGGATACCCCAGATCGTGATCGGTCTTACGATAGTAGCCTTCGGAACCAGTGCGCCGGAAGCTGCAGTCAGTATCGCCTCGGCTTCTAAAGGTAGTGCAGATATTACTATTGGTAATGTTGTGGGAAGTAATATACTGAACATATTTATTATATTAGGCCTGACTTCTGTTATTACCGCGATCGCTGTCTCCGCTACTACCGTAAAAGTTGATATTCCTTTTATGCTGGGTATGACAGTTCTTTTGTTGATACTTGGGCTGGATGGCGAAATAGGAAGGATAGATGCTGTTATTTTGGTTGCTATCCTGGCACTTTATATTTTCTATCTGTTACGACTTGCAAAATCCGGTAAATTACAGGATGATGACAAACCGGCAAAAAAATTAAGTATACCTGTTGCTCTGATTCTTTCAGGCATAGGTATCGCGCTGATCATTTTCGGCAGTCAGATAACAGTAAATGCAGCAACTGAAATTGCACGAAGTTTTGGTGTAAGTGAGAGGTTTATAGGTCTTACCGTAGTCGCGCTCGGAACTTCTCTGCCTGAACTATTTACATCTGTAACTGCTGCAAAAAAAGGTAATGCCGATATAGCTATAGGAAATGTTGTAGGTAGTAATCTATTCAATATCCTGTTTGTTGTCGGAATATCAGGAATCATTACAAATATACCTTTCGCTGCACCTTTTCGTATAGATACACTTGTGGCTATAGGCGCAGCAGGGCTGTTATGGTTATTATGTTTTAAAGGGAAAAAACTATACAGATGGTGCGGCGTTATACTTCTTGCCGGTTATGCAGCATACTTTTTCTTTTGGCTCATGTAAATTATGATTAATTTTTCAGGATACATAATTATTATTTTTTGGTTAAAACATTAAATTAATGGATCACGGAACAGATATGGAAGATCAATTCTCTAGAACAAGGCTTCTTATAGGCGATGACAGTTTATCATTACTTAAGCAAAAAAGAATCGCTGTTTTTGGTATAGGAGGTGTAGGAGGCTACACTGTAGAGGCGCTTGCCAGGAGCGGAATAGGAGCGCTGGATCTGATAGACAATGATAAGATTTCTGTTACAAATATAAACAGACAGATCTTAGCGACTTTAAATAATATAGGAAAGTTTAAAACAGAAGCGGCTAAAGAACGGATAGCAGTCATAAATCCTGAATGTAAAGTTACTGTATATAATACTTTTTTTCTTCCGGAAAATTCAGATATTATTAATTTTGGCGAATATGATTATATTGTTGATGCTATAGATACTGTTACCGGAAAACTTTGTATCATAGAAAACTCATTTAAAAACAATACTCCTGTTATTTCAGCTTTAGGTGCCGGAAACAAACTAAATGCAGAAATGTTTGAAATTGCTGATATATATGACACGAGTGTATGTCCGCTTGCCCGTGTTATCCGGAAAGAATGTAAAAACAGATCGATTCCCTATCTGAAATGTGTATACTCCAGAGAAAAACCGTTTAAGACAGGAAACAGTGTTCCGGGAACCATATCATATGTGCCTGCTACAGCCGGGTTATTGCTGGCCGGAGAAGTTATTAAAGACCTTATTTTTAAATATGATTTGTGATTCTGATCGATTCAGCAAAATGCCACTGGTTTTGTGGTATTTTTTTTATATTTATTTTGTATTTTAAATGATTTTTTGTTACAATAGCGTAAATGCAAAAAATCTAAAGACACAGGAGAATTATCATGATCGAATTAACAGAAATGAACGAAAAAATGAATAAATCATTAAATTCATTAAAGAATGAGCTGGCTACAATAAGAGCCGGAAGAGCTAATCCGCATATTTTAGATGATGTTACCGTAGATTATTATGGCACACCAACACCGCTTAACCAGGCAGCTAACATTTCTGTGCCTGAAGCGCGCATGCTCCAGGTACAGCCTTGGGATGCATCATTATTAAAAGATATAGAGAAAGCTATACAGATAGCTGATCTGGGATTGGTTCCTACTAATGACGGGAAGATAATAAGGATCGTTTTCCCTGAATTAACCGAAGACAGGCGTAAAGAGCTGGCTAAAGAAGTAAAAAAGAAAGGTGAAAATGCAAAGATTGCAGTCAGAAACATCAGAAGAGATGCTAATGATGATGCAAAGAAGCAAAATAAAGATGGCGAAATATCAGAAGATGAGCTGTCAAATATTGAAAAAGACATTCAGGATGCCACTGATAAGTATATCAAAGAGATCGACAATATTATTGATGACAAGACCAAGGAGATAATGACAGTATAAGGGGTTCTTATGAGTGATATAGCACAAAGAGTTAAAGGTTTGAAAATACCTTGTCATATTGCTGTTATAATGGATGGTAATGGCCGATGGGCCCAGGCAAGAGGTCATGAAAGAACATACGGTCATGCTGCAGGTTCGGAAGTTGTTGAGAATATGGTCGAGGTTGTCAGTGATGCCGGAGTTAAATTCTTCACTGTATATGCTTTTTCGACGGAAAACTGGAAACGTTCTGAAGAAGAGGTTAATGTCCTCTTTTCTTTATTTGCGATATATTTACAGAAACTGATCTAAAAAAGTATAGAAAACAATGTTTGCTGTCATATAATCGGAAATCGGGAAGGGCTTAGTTATGATCTTATAGATGTAATTAATGAACTTGAAGAAAAAACTAAGGATAATACCGGACTTACTTTTAACATAGCGATCAACTATGGCGGAAGAGATGAGATAACAAGAGCTGTAAAAACAATAGCTGAAAAAATTAAAACAGGTAGTATTAATGCAGATGATATATCTGAAAAAATGATATCTGATAATCTCGATACTTCAGGCATGCCTGATCCTGACCTTCTTATCAGAACAGGCGGAGAGGAACGTATTTCTAATTTTCTTCCCTGGCAGCTTGCTTATACAGAGTTTTATTTTACCGGATTAAACTGGCCTGATTTTGATGAGAATGAGCTTGTAAAAGCTATAAAAAAATTTAACGGTCGTGAAAGAAGGTTCGGAGGCGTATTAAAATGAAAACAAGGATAATAAGCGGAGCAGTTCTT
>CACZTF010000195.1 GCA_902784025.1 uncultured Lachnospiraceae bacterium | reverse complement strand
CGATAATGCGGGCTTAAGGGATTTACCTCACTTATACCGAGAAGCGTAGCTGCAAAAGAAGAACCCACGGAACCCCTGGATCCTACTACATAGCCATCGTCATTTGATTTCCAGACCAGCTTCTGGGCAATGATATACATTACTGAATAGCCGTTGCTTATGATGGAATTCAGTTCCACATCTATCCTGTCCCTAACGATATCCGGAAGATCCTCCCCGTACATTTCATGAGCCTTTTCCTCACATATCCGTCTTAGCTGCTCATCGGAATTTTCAATACTGGGGGGACATTTATCCGGCCTGACGGGGCTCAGCCTTTCACACATACCGGCTATGCGCCTTGTATTTTCAACAACTATCTCATACGCCTTTTTCTCACCAAGAAAAGCAAAACTCTTCAAAAATTCATCTGTTGTCCTGAAATACAAAGGAGGCGGCATAAAACTTTTATGAATCTTCTTTTTATTCTCAACTTTTCCGGCTTCTATTATAGCCTTGTATATACCGTCTTCTTCGTTTAAAAAGAACACATCGCCATCAGCGACTACAGGCTTACCCAGGATCTCGCCAAGTTCCACGATCTTTTTGTTGATATCCTGAAGATCTTTGTCACTTTCAATATAGCTGTCCTTTTTCTCTATGTAAAATCTGTTATTCTCAATGGGCTGTACCTCAAGATAATCAAAATATGAAGCTATTGTAGAAAGGTGTTCATCTCCTCTTCCTGACAGTATATCCTCATACAGCAGTCCTTCATTATTACCACTGCCAACCAGTATACCGTTTCTGTAATTATCAAGAACAGACCTGGGTATCTTGGGATATCTGTCAAAATATTCCAAATGTGACAAGGATACCAGCCGGTAAAGGTTGTATTTACCCTCTTCAGTTGTAGCAAGGAGTGATGTACGGTAAGGATGCATTTTTTTAACAGTATCCTTAGACGTCTTTCCTTTATCATTTAATTCATCAAGCGTATATATTCCTCTGTCATCAAGCATATCCAGAAGTTTAAGAAATATGCCTGCAGTCGCCTTTGCATCATCCACAGCCCTGTGATGATGGACAAGAGGAATGCTAAGATGCTTAACCAGTGTTCCCAGCTTGTAATTCTTTAATCCCGGTATAAGAAACTGGGAAAGAAGCACCGTATCTATATGTGTAAAATCATATTCCAGTCCCTGCTCCGAGGCCTTTTGTCTGATAAAACCGGTATCAAAGTCGGCATTGTGCGCCACAAGAACACTTCCCTCGCAAAACGCCAAAAAACCGGGCAGCACTTTTTCAATTGTCTCTGCATCAGCGACAGTCATGTTATTGATAGACGTGAGTGCCTCAATACGAAGGGGTATGGGTACCTGGGGATTAACGAAAGAAGAAAATTCATCGACTATCTTACCGTTGCAGACCTTTACGGCACCGATCTCTATTATTTTATGGACCTTTGCATTAAATCCTGTGGTCTCTATATCAAATATAACAAAACTGTCCTTAAAACTTTGTCCTTTGGTATTTTCTGCAGGTTTTTTTTCATCATCCACAAGATAAGCATCAAGACCGAATATGATCTTTATATCGTCCTCTTTGGATATGCGACCTTCTTTTCTCAGGTCATCCAGCACATGGATAGTCTCCGGATAAGCCTGTACCACTGCATTGTCTGTTATGGCAATCGCCGGATGCCCCCATTTAATAGCATTTTCAACAAGGTTCCTCAGGGATACAACCCCCTGCATCTCACTCATCCGAGTATGAGCACGCAGTTCTACCCTTTTCTCAAGTGAAGTATCCTGACGTATACGCCTAATGTCATTTGCCCTTTTGATCCCCCATACATTCTGGATAACGATATCCTTTTCAAACTGACTATAGCGCACACTGCCTTTAAGACTTATGAACATATTATTTTTAAGAACACCGTCCAGCTCACTCTTCTGTTCAAAATTCAGAAAAAGGCTTACGGATACAGAGCTTATAAAATCAGTAATACAGAACACAAAAACATATCTGGGATTGTCATTTTCGTCCCGCTGTTTCAATTCCTTGGCCTCAACTGAAAAAACCATTCCCGTTATTGTCGCAGTTCCGTCTTCTTCACTTAATCCCTCTATAGGAACGCTCTCGTCGTCAAAATTTCTGCCGTAAATAAGATTCGGGTCGTCATCGGGAAGCTTGCCCGAAGATCTGCCCTTCCTTTTTTTGTAATATCCGTTACCTGCTGCAAATGTATCTTTCTTTTTCAGACTGCTTTTAGCCGGTGAAGCTTTTCCGTCTCCTCCTTCGGTAGCTTTGCTGCTCTCGGCATCAGTAGGAACCGGTGAGTTCTCCGTGTTCTCTGTCCGTATCCTTTCCACCTGCTGCTCTATCTGTTTCTGATTCTGTTTCGCAAACCGTCCGGCTCTTGAATCTTTGTGATCGCAGACTACATTTACATTAATAAAAAAACGATCTTTAAAAAGTTTTTCAAAATAAAGACGAAGCTCTTCTCCTTTATACTCGGAAAAACCACCCCTTTCCATAACTATTACCAGTTCATTTTCTCCGGGACCAAATATAAATTCTGAGCTTTTATATATCATATATTCACGATGAAAATATTTTATAAGCTCATCCTCTATACTGTTTTTATACTCAATAAAAAGAGACTCCGGGCAAGGCTTTGATTCCAGATAATATCTGTCAAGTATCCTTACATTACGGACGTATCTTCCAAATACCTGGCGCAGCAGGACATCCTCCAGTTCAAAGATAATACTTTTAGGGATAATTATGTTGCAAAGTGTATAAACCCTGGCCATATGTGCATTACCTTCTTTTGTGATCTTAATCACATAAAGAGCCTCTGCATATACTTTAAGGCTCTCCGAAAGCCTCAATCCGGGGAATACATCCATGAATTTCTTGTTTTCTGATACCTTGTCAACCATTATTAACAACCTTGTTATCAAATTATGATAAATAATCGATCTTAACCGGTCCGGTCCGACTGTTCTGCTAAGTCTGGCCCAAAAAGCTATATGATCTTGCAGGCAGAACATCTGCAGCTTTAAATGACAGATAAAGGTTCATTATACATACCTACATCTTTTGCACTTCATCTTTTAGCGCTGCAAGCAGTTCCGACTCAGGAACTTTTCTTATGATCTCGCCCTTTTTGATGACAATCCCTACGCCGTCACCGCCGGCAATACCGATATCTGCTTCTTTAGCTTCTCCGGGTCCGTTTACGACGCAGCCCATAACGGCGATCTTTATATTTTTATCGCAGTCATCAAACTCTTCATGTACCTGTCTTGCAAGTCCGATCAGATCTATCTTTGTGCGTCCGCAGGTAGGACATGAAACTATCTCTACTCCGTGTTGTCTGAGGCCTAAGGATCTCAAGATATGCTTTGCGACATATATCTCATTTTCCGGGTCATCAGTAAGGGACACTCTGAGAGTATCTCCGATTCCCGCCGCTAGGATAAGTCCTATACCCACAGAAGATTTAACCGTCCCTGAAAGCAGTGTTCCTGCCTCGGTGATCCCCACATGAAGAGGATAATCCACTGTCTCTGAGATCAGCTTATAGCTTTCAACGCTCATCAAAACATCAGATGACTTGATACTGACCACCAGATTATCATATCCTATATCCTCTATGTAAGCACACTGCTTCAGCGCGCTTTCCACTATTCCTTCCGGTGTTACTCCCCCGTACTTTTCCAGAATATCACGCTCCAAAGATCCCCCGTTTACACCAACTCTTATAGGGATGTTCCTTTCCCGTGCAAATGTTACGACCTCTTTAACCTTTTCTTTGGAACCTATATTT
>CACZTF010000194.1 GCA_902784025.1 uncultured Lachnospiraceae bacterium | reverse complement strand
CTGTTCCCGAGACATACTGGGTAACTTATGTTGACCCTGACGGTGTGACAGTCTATCTTGCTAAGACGACACAGAAGAAGGGCGAATCTGAGCCGGAGGCACCTGCTGATCCTAAGAAGGACGGTTTCGTGTTCAAGGGATGGGATCGCAAAGTGGATGAGAACGGCAACGTGACTTATACGGCTATATGGGAGCCTGTGGGTACAGATCCATCAGATCCTGCAGATCCAACTGATCCTACCGATCCTGCAAAGCCCGGAGGAAGCAAGGTTACACCCGGTACTCCTTCACAGGGCGTACGCAATGTTGTCAGCGGTCCTGCAGTTACATCTGCAAAGGCTGCGAGCCCCGGAACCGGTGACAGAAACAATATCCTTATCTGGGCAGTAGCTGCCATAGCGGCTGCCGGCGCCGGTATCACGGCTGTTGTCGTCAGGCGCAGGAAGAAAGGAGAGTAAACAGAGATAATTTAAGTTGAT
Organism: uncultured Lachnospiraceae bacterium; assembly: GCA_902784025.1. Lineage (GTDB taxonomy): Bacteria > Bacillota > Clostridia > Lachnospirales > Lachnospiraceae > UBA4285. Next base: position 7,764 of record CACZTF010000194.1, on the reverse strand, counting down.
GACCGGATAAAAATAAAAGACCCGTGTTGTGAGATGATCTCACAGCGCGGGTTTTTTGCGTGTTTACGATCCTTTAAAAAGTAAAAAGCCATACAGAAAACCCGGCGCAGCATATCGCCGTCCCCGGAACCGATTTGAAAAGATTCACATATATTACATAATTATTACATTTATATTACATAATAATACGTTATCGTAATATACGTGCAATACATTTGGCGCACTTATCTTATTCAGACGATGTGTTTCTGAGGGGAACGGGTTGTCTGTTAAGATCAGGGGAAACTTAGGAAAAAAACAGAACGAGGATTTTTAAAGGAGAGAAACATCATGAAATTAAGATCGATAGTTAAGAAACTTATGATACCCGCGGCAGGGATCTGTGCCGCAGCACCCATGCTGCTTTCAGCCTCAGAGGTTACATTTGCAGCTGTAAACGGACTGTCAGCAGCAGACGCAGTAGCCTGGGTAAGGTCATGCGAAGGACAGGGGATAGACTTTGACGGGTCCTACGGAAACCAGTGTGTGGATCTTATAAAGGCTTACTACAACTATCTGGGAGAGACTGCTCCTTCGGGAAACGCTTATGACTACGCTTATAATCAGCTTCCATCCGGATGGCAGAGGATACAGGGAGCGGATCCCCGGCCCGGAGATATACTGGTATATACCGGCGGAGCATATGGTCATGTGGCGATATGTACGGGAGAGAACGAATCCTACCATCAGAACTGGGGCGGTTCATACGTACAGATGGTAGAAGGCGACTGTTATTCCACCGGGAACGGATACTGGGGTGTGATAAGACCTGATTTTGACGGTACGGATGCATCTTTTGAAAATGTGACAGAGGAAGAGTCATATGATGATAACGCAGACGGGGATGAATATTCCTATGAGGAAGAGGACAGCATAGAAAATACTGCCGTTGATGAAAATGAAGAAAATACTGAAAATGCCGATCAGAACGAAAATGACGGCAGCCCGGAAAACAATGATGAAGACATCATCAGAGAAGATGATAATGACGGCAGTGAGAAAAGATGGTATCCTGATCTGAACGATCATTCCTATGATAGAGAACGTACTTTTCCCATGGCCGGTATAGGCAATCAGCGTCTTTACGGATTTGATTACGGATTTCGTCCCGAAAGGGCATCTGACAGATAGTATTGATAGATTAAAATAAGTAAATACTTCCCAAAGTTTTTTATAACTTACCGGTCTGACCACCTGCATAGCAGGTGGTTTTTTTGTTAAAGCAATGTAAAAAAGAAAGGTGTATAAAACTTGAAAATTTTGTGTTTTAGGTTTATAATCAAATTTCATGAAAAAGATACTAATAATAACAACTGTCAGCGGATTCTTATATAAGTTTGAGATGGGAAATGTACGTATACTCAGGGAACTTGGGTATGAGGTACATTACGCCGCCAATGAAAATGTTCCGAATTATATTTATGATAAAGAGGAACTTATAAGAAACGGTGTTATTTTTCACCATGTGGATATAGCGCAGTCTCCTTACGAAAGAAAACAGAATAAACTTGCATTAAAGACTCTTAAGGAACTTGTGCGGAAGGAAGATATCGCTTATATCCACTGTCATACACCGGTGGGGGGGATGCTGGGAAGAATGCTTGGTAAGGATTATAAAAAGACGGGGATAAAGGTCGTCTACACGACGCACGGATTCCATTTTTATGCCGGGGCCCCGTTTTCGAACAAGCTGCTTTTTTACAATGCAGAGAAGTATTTTGCCAAGTATACTGATATCCTGATCACCATTAATTCCGAGGATTATGTAAATGCAAGAAGGTTCAAGCTGAAACCGGGGGGACAGGTTTTTAAGATTCCCGGTGTCGGCCTTGACAGACAGGCTTTTTCAACCGTTACCCCTGAAAAGAAAAAGGAATACCGGGAAAAACTGGGACTAAGTGATAACATCTTTTTTCTTGTATCCGTAGGCGAGTTCTCCAGGAACAAAAATCATGCTTCTGTTATACGTATGCTTTCCAGGATGAAAGATGAAGGCGATGATCTTAAGGATCTCAGATACGGTATTTTCGGAGACGGGTACTACAGGGAAGAGATAGAAAAACTGATAAAGGATTCCGGCCTGGATGATATCATTACCCTGTATGGTTATAAAAGTCCCATCCAGCCGTTTTTAGGGGCTGCGGATGCTCTCATATTTCCTTCCAGGAGAGAAGGGCTCGGGATGGCGGCACTTGAAGCTCTGGCTATGGGGATACCGGTCATAGCGGCAGACAACAGGGGTACCCGTGAGTACATGATCCATGAGGAGAATGGTTATATATGTCCCTGGGATGATATAGAAGGTTACAGAAGGAATCTTAAGCGTATCATGAGTCTTTCAGGGGAGGAGCGGGAACGGATGAAGGAGTTCTGTGTAAGATCAGTAGAGCCGTTTGATAAGAAGTATGTCTCCCTGATAATGAGAGGTATCTACGAACGTCTGGAATAGCGGTTTCTGTATATATACATAAATCTGTTACTAAAGATGAAAAAAGGATAAAAACGTATGAAAAACGATTCTGTAACTTTTGCAAATGTAAAAGAAAACCCCAAAAAACACAGACCTCTTGTGAGCATAATCATGAGTGCTTATAATCCGGTTCCCCATTTTCTGAAAAGAGCTGTTGATTCCCTTATAAACCAGACACTTGAGGATTGGGAGCTGCTGATCTGTGATGATCATTCCGGCTTAAAATACAGCAATTTTATCAAAAGCTTTGAGTCGCTGGATCCCCGTATAAAAGTTATCAGAAACCGGGTGAACAGTGGTCTTGCTGTTTCACTTAACAAATGTGTTGCCCATTCCTGTGGCATATATATCGCAAGAATGGATGATGATGATCTGAGCATGCCTGACAGACTTGAAAAACAGGTGAGATTTTTAGAGGATCACGACAGTATATCATGGGTCGGATGTAATGCAGGGCTTATGGATGATAACGGGAAGTGGGGAGATCGAAAGGTGCCTGAATGTCCTGAGGCCAGGGATTTTCTCAAATACTGTCCTTACATTCATCCTTCTGTTATGTTCAGAAGAAAGGTTTTTGAAGAAAACGGCGGTTATAAGAAGCTCCGCAGGGGAGAGGATTATGAGTTTTTTATGAGACTTCATTCCAAAGGATATCGTGGTTATAATATGCAGGAGGAGTTGTTCTTGTATCGCGAGGCACCACATACTTCCAGGCGCAGAGGTTATTACTACCAGATAGAAGAGGCAGGGATCAGGCTCAGGGGATTCAGGGATCTCGATGTATTGTCTCTTACAAGTTCCGTGTATGTGATCAAGCCTATAATCACCGGTTTGATATCATACAGGCAGAGAGTAAAACTTAAGAGAATACTGGGAAGATAAAGTGATAAAGTAAGATTTGTTTTTTTGCAGATGGGAGATGGAGTATATGTGGCGGGACAGTATTGGGAAAAGACGTGCAAGATATAGGTATCTCCTGAAGGGTTCGGAAACTTTCAGTGATATCGCAGATTCCTGTCTGGATGAGTTTAAAAAAGACAGCACATCCGTCAGGGAGACAGTTATAAGGGATGTGAGCATATGTGTGCTGTCACCTGCCATGAATGCTTTCGTTATATGGGTTTTAAAGGCGGCCGTCAAAAAGAAGATCAGCCGCCTTTATTTTCTTGCAAGAGACGGTTATTTTATGTATATCACGGCAAAGATCATGTGTGAGCGCCTTGATCTGCCTATAGATTGCAGATATCTGAGTTGTTCCAGGTTTTCCATACGTATACCTATGTTTCATTTTAATATGGGAGAAGCCCTTGATTATATCGTAAGAGGCGGTATAGATGTTACTCTCGATAAAGTTCTTAACCGAGCAGGACTTGATGAGCACGAAAAAGCAGATGTTACAGATGATATAGGAAATGAATTTGCCGAAGGCGTCATTCCCTATTCCGAACTGCAAAAGCTGCGTACACGTCTTGAGGTGTCAGATGTTTTTCTTAATGCTGTAAAGAAGCATTCAGAGGAAGCATTTCCGGTTGCCTGTGAATATCTCGGGGCGGAGGGACTCTTTGATAAAGATGTGAGCTTTGCTTTTGTTGACAGTGGCTGGACAGGATCCATGCAGAAGGTGTTGGGGCAGCTCCTTGAAAAGAGCGGACACGGACGGCGTTTGCACGGTTTTTATTGGGGTCTTTATGAACTTCCTTCAGATACGGATACTGATGATTATGAATGCTATTATTTCGGTCCGGCGTTTGGAACTTCCAGGAAAGCGGGGTTTTCCAATTGTCTGTTTGAAAGCGTTTTTTCTGCACCCCACGGCATGACTCTTTCATATGAAAAAAAAGGAAGAAAAGTACTTCCTGTTTATGCAGATATAAGACCGGAGAATAAGGAGTTTAACGAGCAGACGGAAAGATACCTTACCGTTTTTACCGAAAAGCTTGCTTCAAAATTGTCGGAAAAGGGAAAAGGGCTGCATATCAGCGGGCTTAAGAAAGAAAGGGATACTGTCTGCAGACTTCTGGATACCTTTATGGGAGAACCGGCAAGGCATGAAGCGTTTGTTTATGGCACACTGCCTTTTTCTGATGATGTTCTGGATGAAAATGAACAGCAAGTGGCTGCAAATATGACCTCTGAGGAACTGATGACCAATCATCCGGTCAAGAAAATACTTATCATGACAGGTATTTCTAAAGATAAGTTAAAGGAAAGTGCCTGGTATGAAGGAAGTGCCGTCAGGAACGGAAAGGACGTGGACAGACATCTGAGGGCTTACCGTATTTATAAATGGATGCTTTACGGCAAAAAGGAAGCAGTCAGACTTAAAGAGCGTATCCCTTATCCCGGAAGGTTAAGAACAGATTAGGATCTTAAAAAGATATTGCAATAAAAAACCGCCGCATTCTGCGACGGTTTTTTCTTAGTAAAAGAAATGCTAAAAGATGCTTATTCCTGTGGATTAGGAGCACCTACGGGACAGACATCTGCGCAAGCACCGCAATCGACGCAAAGTTCCTCATCGATCACCATCTTGTCTTCTCCCTCATTGATAGCATTTACGGGACATCCGGGAACACAAGCTCCGCAGTTTACACATTCATCATTAATAATATACGCCATTTTTTATCCTCCTTAGATAGTGAAATACCTCCAACTTACATCAATATTATATTATATTATTATAAATAAAGTCAATAGTTATATGTCTTGAAGTTCCCTTAAATACTGGACTTGTGTTAGATTATGCTAACTTTTTAACATTTTTAAAGTATTGTTTTTTATTCGTTCTTCTCAGGTATGATCAAAAAAGTACCTGCCGGTGTATTTATTGATCCGGTTGGAAAGAACGTCAGGGATATGATAAACAATTAAAAATATATGGGGGTTGACTTTTTTACGACAAATATTTACTATGTTAAACAATTATACATTTTTTGATACATTCGGTTGTTCATTTAAGAACATTTATTAATAAATAAAGGAGCAAAAACATGGAGAAAAAGATCACTAAAGATACTACCATAGGTGAAGCGCTTCAGATCGAACCCGGTCTTGTTCACCTTTTTTCGGCTATAGGGATGCATTGCTTCGGATGTCATTTCAGTGCCAATGAAACAATAGAACAGGCAGCGGGAGTACACGGAGTTAATCCTGATGATCTGATGGAAGATATAGAAAATTTTATTGAATACCAAAATAGCTGATATGGAAAAATTTAAAGCCTTTCTTAAGAAAAAAGATATAGAGATATCTGCAAGAAGGTACGGAGTAGATGCCCTTGGAGCTATGGCCCGGGGGCTTTTTGCTTCACTTCTTATAGGTACCATCATTAATACCATAGGGTCTCTTTTTCATATTCCTTTCCTGGAGAACCCCATAGCTACGGTTGCCGGAATGGAATATACGGTTGGAGGACTTTGTACTGCCATGAGCGGACCTGCCATGGCTTGTGCCATAGGTTATGCGCTTAAGGCGCCTCCTCTGGTACTGTTCTCGCTCATAACCGTGGGTTTCGGAGCGAATGCTTTAGGTGGTGCGGGAGGTCCTCTTGCTGTGCTTTTTATATCTATCATAGCGGCAGAAGTTGGAAAGATGGTATCGGGTTCCACAAAGGTGGATATCATAGTGACTCCCATAGTCACCATAGGCGTAGGGATATTTTTCTCCTGGCTGATAGCTCCGCCTATAGGAGCCGGTGCCATGAAAGTGGGCGAATTTATCATGTGGGCGACGGAGTTACAGCCCTTCTTTATGGGGATAATAGTGTCGGTACTCGTGGGTATTGCCCTTACCCTGCCCATCTCTTCGGCGGCCATATGCGCTGCATTTTCACTTACGGGGCTTGCCGGCGGTGCAGCTGTTGCGGGATGCTGTGCACAGATGGTGGGATTTGCAGTAATGAGCTTTAAGGAAAACGGATGGGGAGGTCTTTTCTCCCAGGGGATAGGTACTTCTATGCTCCAGATGGGAAATATAGTAAAAAATCCCAGGATCTGGATAGCGCCCATTTTGACTTCAGCTATAACAGGACCTATAGCTACTTGTGTTTTTAAACTACACATGGACGGTCCGGCGGTATCCTCAGGTATGGGTACATGCGGTCTGGTTGGACAGATAGGAGTATATACCGGATGGGCCAATGATATCGCGGCCGGTACCATGGAGAGGATCACTGCATTTGACCATATAGGAGTATGGCTGATAAGTATAGTGCTCCCGGCTGTTATAGCACCCCTTATAAATATGATATTAAGGAAGGTCGGTTGGGTTAAGGATGGAGATCTCAAGCTTGCAAAATGATCTTAACAGTTATGAAGAGGCAGAGGAGTTTTTATCCTCGATACCTCAGTTTTTGGATGACTCCCATGATACCGCAGATTTCGGATCAGGGATTGAAAGAGCTCGTCTTCTTTTGGAGTATGCGGGGCATCCGGAAAAAGACCTTAATGTGATACATGTTGCGGGAAGCAATGCAAAAGGCTCGGTCTGTGCCCTTCTTGACTGTGCGCTGCAGTCAGCAGGGTATAAGACCGGGCTTTTTACGTCACCTCATCTTACGGACATAAGGGAAAGGATAAAGCTTTCCGGCGAGATGATCGCGAAAGACTTATTTTTGGAAAAACTGAACGAGGTCTGCAGGACAGTCAAAAGGGTAAAAGAAAGATTTCCGGGATTTCAGCCGGCATATTTTGAATTTTTTTTTCTTGCAGCTGTTTTGTTCTTTAAGGAACAGGGAGCAGAAATTGTGATACTTGAGACCGGGCTTGGGGGACGTCTGGATGCCACCAACGCTTGTGAAAGGCCTAAGCTTTGCATCATAACTCCTGTTTCTAAAGAGCATTCTGATATTCTGGGTGATACGATTAAACAGATAGCCTCTGAAAAAGCCGGTATTATAAAAGAGAGAGTACCCGTGGTGGTGACCGGTGAAAATAAGGAAGCGGTGGAGGTTTTCAGAATAAAGGCCGAAATATTGAAAAGCCCTTTTTATGTATTTGATGAAAAAGAGATTTCCGTGAACAGAGTAACTCACGAAAATATTGATTTTTCACTTCATTCAATGTATTATGGAAATGTTACGGTATCCTTACCTATACCGGCCATTTACGAGGCTGAAAATGCCTCCCTGGCCCTTACTGCACTTGATGTTCTGGCATCGGAGGAAAGCATAAAGGGGTTTGACCGTGATTTTCTGGGTAAGACCCTTCCCTGTATTATCAGAGCGTTTGCGTCCTTCAGATGGCCGGGCCGTATGG
>CACZTF010000193.1 GCA_902784025.1 uncultured Lachnospiraceae bacterium | reverse complement strand
GAACCCATGTGGCCGTGAAGCCTAACGGTTTTCAAGACCGCCCCGTTATGACCGCTTCGGTACCTCTCCAAATCGGCGGTGGCATATGCGCCACCACCGCCGATTGCTGAATTGCAAGCAATTCAGCCCAACTGTAATGACACATATACACATTCACCTACGTCATCGCTTGCGGTATTTGCTACGCAAAATGCGACTAAATGATATTAGCATTTCAAATGGCGGTTGTCAATGACTTTTTTCATTTCATATATTATCAACTTCTTATTCAACTTCTTGTAATAATTCTAAAAGTCGTGTTATAATTAAAATGCTATGAATTTTTCAGGACAGGCTTGAGAATGAAGGATCACGCCTTTACTCTGTCTGCCCACACACAAACATAAAATGCAGGGGACGGGGCATAAATGTCCCTGCCCTATTCATCAAAGGAACTGACATGGAATTTATACAGGTACTGAGTCTGATACTGGGTATCGTCATGGCTGTGGCATATCTGTATCAGATCGTATATTTTTTAGTAGGTATGACGGCTGAGGTACGTACGAGACTTATCACCTCCAAGCGTCTGCCGCTGCCTGATCCGGAGGGTTCCGGAAAGAACCGGTATGCTTTCGTGATCGCCGCCCGCAACGAGGCAAATGTCATCGGACATTTGATAGACAGTTTACATTTGCAGTCTTATCCTAAGGAATTATTCGATATTTATGTCATCGCTGATAACTGTGATGATGACACTGCAAATGTCGCACGGGAGGCAGGGGCACATGTTTATGAACGAAACGATCAAAAGTTAAAAGGAAAGGGATATGCCCTTACTGAACTTTTTGAGAATATAAAACGTGATTTCGGCGGGTATGATGCTTATGACGGGTACATTGTTTTTGATGCGGATAATATCGTTGACAGCAACTACTTGCGTGAAATGGATAAGGAATTTTGCAAAGGCACCAGAGTGGTTACCAGCTACAGGAATTCTAAAAATTTCGGAACGAACTGGATCACATCCGGATATTCCGTAGCATTTATGCGTGAGGCACAGTATCTCAACCGCCCCAGGCGGATACTGAATTCCTCAGCTACCGTTTCCGGTACCGGATATCTTTTCAGTTGTGAGATACTTGAAGAGAAAGGAGGCTGGCCCTATCACATCCTTACCGAGGATCTTGCCCTTACGGCAGACCTGGTCGTAAACGGAGAAAAGATAGGATATTCCTCAACGGCCGTTTTTTACGATGAGCAGCCTGAGAAGTTCAGCCAGTCCTGGAAGCAGCGTGTACGCTGGACCAGAGGCTTTTACCAGGTTATATACACATACGGAAAAGGCCTTTTGAAAAACATGTTCAAGGATAAAGATATGTGGCTGTCCAGGTATGATGTTTTCATGTTTCTGGCTCCCTCCCTCTTTTTTAACCTTGCCACCGTTGCTCTTTCCATCCTTGCAGTTATCTTGAACATCGTGGATATGCATAATGCCTCCAAGCTGGCGCCCGATGTAGGCCTGTCATTCCTGTCCGGTATCGCAGGCTTCTATGCCCTAAACCTGATACAGGGTCTGATCACCGTTGTAAGCGAGTGGAAAAAGATCAGAGCCACCACAGGCAGAAAAATAGCGAGTATATTTACATACCCGCTTTACATGTTTACATATATACCTATCTCGCTGGTGGCGCTCATTGTACGTCCCCAGTGGGTTCCCATATCCCACAAGGTAACAAAATCCATAGAGGATATGAACAGTGAGGGTGCAGAGAAAGTAAAAGAATTTTCCAAAGAAAACGTAAAACGCCGGGAGGAGACGGTTTACACCGAAGAAGACCTTGAGGAGACCCTTGAGTAAAACAGAAACTGCTCTATGTCTTATTAAAATCTCATCCCCATAATATAATCTTCACAAATGAACCCATCCCCCATGGGTTCATTACATTCCCTGAGTATCTCAAACCCAAGATGTCTGTAAGCCTCAATAGAACTCGTGTTTTTACGGTTCACATTTAAGAAGATCTCATGCAGGTCTTCTTTTTTTGCCTCTGATCTGATAAAATCTATGATCTCCTTCGAGATGCCCATGCCCCGGAACTCCTTTTTCAGATAAAGCTTGCTAAGATACATCTTATCATCTTTGGGATAAATGCTGAAGTACCCGGTTTTTTCTCCCGTATCTTCCATAACTGCATAATAATAACGGCTGCCGTCATCCAGCTGCCGTCTTACCGACTCCTCCGACTGAAACAACTCAAAAACATAGTCCGTCAAAGCCCTGTCAACACAAGTGTAATAATGTTCCTTCCAAATCTCTTCCGCCATAGCCGTGAGCTCAGGAATATCTGAAGGAATGATCTTTTTAAAAATAATCATCTTAACCTCTGACTGTATTTTTTCTCCTGACTATCGTGTAAACTACCGGCACACCTGCCGCCGCTACAGCAACTGCTGCCCATACGAAACTGAAATCCCGTTCTCCTGTTTTTGCTGCCGTTACATGAACTGCTGAAACAGGAGAAGCCGCAGCTGCCGCTGCTTTTTTTACCGAACTCGAAACCGGTACTTTTACTCCGTGATCATTCTTATCTTCACGGATATCATCTTTTTCTTCTGTTTCATTCCTCCCGTCAGAAATAACCTTTTCCTCGGGGATATCTCCTTTTTCAAACGGATCATCCTGTTTCCCGGGATCATCCTCTCTGTCCTTATCATCATCTCCATCCTGTCCGCCGGGATCACCTTTATCACCGGTGTAATGCTGCTGCTCTTTTATATCCACCGTAAATGCCTTGATCAACGCATTTCCAAATGAAAATATGCCCTCACCCAGCTCATTTGTCAGGGCCACGCTGTCTACCCAGGTGTAGCCTCCTCCTGTCAATATCTTTGCAAAACTCTCACCTGCATTTGAAATAACAGTCTCCCTTACAGAAGACATATTTTTATCTTTCTGGAGTTCAGGATTAAGAACTGTTTCCACATTAAGGAAAGAAACCGCCTCAAGATCCCCGCTTGCTGCCGTAACAGTCTCTACCACTGCAAACCTCTGCCCTGACTTAAGCTCAACAGGTTTAGAAAGACTGAGAGTAGTAAATCCTGCGATGGGAAGTTCCGCCGTTTCCTCGCTAACAAGAGTGCCGGCCGTGGGATCCGTAACCTCATCACCGTCAATAAGATAGACCTTCACATTTACCCTAGCAT
>CACZTF010000192.1 GCA_902784025.1 uncultured Lachnospiraceae bacterium | reverse complement strand
TTTGCCTGGTAAGGCAGCTTGTTGCCCTTCGGGAGCAGATATGCATGTCTTCTCTTAACGTACAGCTGATCTTCAATATAGCCGTCAGTAAATACAAAGCAACAGCCAGTGCAAGATGTGACACAATATACAAACTGTCCTTCATGTAATCATTTTTCCTCATGATAATTTCTCCTCTCATTTTGCTGCCTACATTGAACACTATTTTCCAATAAATCCAGCGTCAATACTCACTTCATTTTTCTTCAGATTACGATCTACCTTCCCGCCACTCAACAGCAGAAGTGCCATTACGTTCTGCGTGATCTCTATGCCCGATAAATTCGGAAAATGCTCCCTCATCCATGCATTATAGTACTGTATCCACGTATCCTGTATATTATCTGCGACACAAATATGGCGGCAGTCATATCTGCTTCCATCAGTAACAGGAAACCCCGCTTTTCTTGCTGCGTTCTCATATGTCGCTACAAGTCCATGCGAGAAATCATTTTCATCCAGCTTCAGAATCATTTCCTTTCCTCCATTTTTCAAGCAGCTTTACTATTGTCTCCAGCATTTCATCTTCCGTTGTATCCTGATCAAAATACTTGGACAGTACCTTTGCAGGTACTGTGACTTTTACCTGCTTTTGGGGCTTATTGATCGACTGATCGAGAATCTTTCGCACATTCTCTCGTGGACTATAATCTGATCCAACTGCCCTGCGAAGAGCCTCAATCTGAGCAGATTTTATGGATCCAGCACTGGAAAGATATTCGTAAACAAAACCCTGCACCTGCGCTTCCAGATATGAGATTTCAACCCCCAGAGTAAATGCCAATTTCTTTTGGTCTACCATCCTGAGAAGCTCCGGATGCAGCATCGTAAGACGTATATACCTCTGTATCTGGTTCCTGCTTGACCCAACCTGATCGGCTAGTTCCTGATCAGACCTTGAATGTGTCCCATTTTGGGACACATTATTTGGCTGCCTCCCTGCCTGTCTTTTCATTGCTTCCAGCTTCATCTTATAGGCAAAGGCTTTCTCACTCGGGAGAAGCTCCTCCCTCTGGATATTGGAGTCCACCATTGCCAGAACCGCTTCATCATCTGTCATATCCTTTATGATAGCCGGGATCACCTTTAAGCCCGCAAGCGTAGCCGCATGCGTTCGTCTATGGCCTGATATCAGCTCATAGCTGGTTCCGGATTCCCTGACCAGCACGGGAGTCAGCACGCCGTTTTCTTTAATACTCTCCACAAGTTTCTGCATCTGCTCATCATCCCGAACCTGGAATGGATGATCCCGGAAAGCTTTTACCCTGTCGATCTCAATCTCCACGGAATCCTGCACATTTGAGGCTCCCAGCAATTCTTCCACGCTGGCAATCCTGATCTTTTCTCCGCTCCTCTGTTTCATTTTGACAAAACCTCCTCTGTCAGCTGTGCAAAGGCTTGGGCAACCTTACTGGAGGGAGCATGTGAATAGATACTGACCCCCTCTGCACTTGCTTCCACGACTTTAACAGATGCAGGAATACTGGTTTCAAATATCCCAATCGTACTGCCATAGGCTTCCTGTAATTTTGTCTTGATGTCACGGGCACAATTCGTTCTGTAGTCAGCCATGGTGATAAGAATACCGCTTATCTGCAGTTTCCGGTTCAGACGCTTCCTGACCATGCTGATCGTCCGCAAGAGCTGTTCTAAGCCTTTTACTGGGAGATAGGCAGCCTGCACTGGAATAATGACCGTATCTGCAGCTACGAGCGCGTTTATCGTCATCATACCAAGTGAGGGCATGCAATCAATGAGGATATAATCATAGCTGTCTCGTAGCATTTCCACATAGTCCCTGAGAACCATCTCCCGGCTCATGACATTTGACAAAGCGACCTCAAGACCTGACAACTCGATATTTGCCGGAATCAAATCTATGCCTTCCTGATGATGAAGAATTGCCTCCGTTGGGCTGATCTCCTCATCATTAATCAAACAGGCCATCACCGTAGACAGCGATACTTCGAGCTGATCCGGTTCTGGGTATCCCAGGCTGATTGTCAACGATCCCTGAGCATCGCTATCAATAACAGCCACCTTCTTTCCCTTCCTGGCAAGGCCTATTCCCAAATTCGTCGTTACGGTTGTCTTTGCGCAGCCTCCCTTTTGATTTGCCACCGCAATAATCTCACACATTTTCGTTCTTTACCTCTCTTTTGTTTTTAACGTTAAAAAAGAGTGCAGCAAAGACAGCTGCACTCTCAAATTGCTTTCTATGATTTTACGTTTAATAAAGTTGTCCTCTCTAACAATACATCAAATAGTATTTTCCTTTTCGTCTATCAAAAAGCAAGGCTCATCCGGAGAACTACTCTCTATTTGCCAGTCCAATACCTTTTCTACACGTCCTGTGTAATATAAAGCTGCCTTAACAAATGTTCTCAGTGGAAAGGGCAATTTAACATTGTACTCTGAAGCCACTTCATATAGACTCACAAGTTCATGCTTAACATCGTCTACACTCTTAGAAACATTCCGATCAAGGTCATCCCATCGTGAACAAAAATCATAGTTGCATAATGAAAGAGCGTACTATGCAGCAACTCCTTCATCAAATGGATCGCCTTGGGTTCTGCGCTCCTCACTCGCACTCATGGTTGATAAGAACAATATAGATAAATACATAGTGTTTCCTCCTTGAAAAATAATAATTGTGGTGCTAAAACATTCTTGATAATATGATTATAATACCTATTGATAAGTCATTCTTATAAATTTCCATTAGCACTAAAATATGCTCTATCCTCATTATTAATTGAGTTACGATGAGAGATCACTATTTTTCCCTTTTGACATTCCACAGTGATTGCTTGATGATATTCAAAGCCAATTTTCCTAAGCCATTCTCCTTTCAGTAAAATTGCTGGTGTGGGCTTATAATATGCTCCTGACATTTTATACACTTTTAGGTTTCTTATCACTTTCACCCTCCTTCATTTGCTTTTACAGTGATTTCTACAGTTACCAAGAACTTCTGTTTTTCCTTTCCTCTGTGAATTGGCTTACAGCTTTCATATTCAAAAGAAAAAATGGGGAGTTGTACGTAGTCAAGATGGTTATCCAAGGTGTCCCGTGTTAAAAGCCTGCAGCATATCAACAGCCTCCCCGCCGCGAACTTCGCCGACGATGATTCGGTCCGGTCTCATCCGAAGGCTCGA
>CACZTF010000191.1 GCA_902784025.1 uncultured Lachnospiraceae bacterium | reverse complement strand
TTCGCGCCCGAATATGAAATTGAAAAGCCGGTCTTTGTATTCTTTGTTTACACCGCTGTCGTCCGCCATATACATCACCTCCTTTATATGTTATACACCCCTGCCAGTTGCTTCATGCTTGTTACAGGGTCAGATAGTTTGATTTTTTTTTATCAGCTTCCTTTGTATCAGGAAGTCACTTGATCTCATTCAGGGCACACTTACCCCACATGATACATTCTTACTCATTTATAATATCAAAAAATATGCAATGCGTCAAATTTTTGTCACTTTTTTTTATCCCCCTGACCCCCATATAAACCCCTGTAAATATGCATGATTGAAGGCCTTGAATTCATATTCATATACTTCTTCAAAGATTTATTTCAAAAAAATAATAAATATATTTTAAAAAAATTGTTTATAATATTCCTTATTCTCCTACAAAAAAAACACCGTTTTTTTGTACCGGTGTCTATCATTCAGAGCATAAAATACTACTTATCTTTATTTTGAAATCTTACATTTACTTCTTACTTTTTGTTATATAAATATTCCTGTATTCCTCACCTTTTTCAGGATCTTTATCTATATTTATGCGGATAATATCTTCAGGAAGATATCCTTTTATGTTTTCAGGCCATTCTATTAGACACACCCCTTTTCCGTAAAAATATTCTTCAGCACCTATGGCCTCAAGTTCAGATCCGTCACTTAGCCTGTACATATCGAAATGATATAAAGGCAATCGACCGTCCTCATATACACACATGATCGTAAATGTAGGACTTGTAACATCTGATCCTATCCCAAGTCCTTTAGCAAATCCCTGGGAAAAAACAGTCTTTCCGGCTCCGAGATCTCCGGAAAGACAATATACCTCACCTGCTACAGCCTCTTTTCCTAACTTTTCGCCCAGTTCAAAAGTCTCGTCTCTGTTAGCTGTAATAATCTCCGAATATTCTTTTTCCATATGAATCATCTCCGCTTAAATAAGAATCATCCTACTTTATCATATTTTTTCAGTATCTGTTCAGCCGGGTCTGTTGTTTTTATAACCTTGCTTTTGAAACACAGATGTCAAAATAATTAACTATAGTAACCGTCTCACCATTCTCATCCTTAAGGGATCCCAGGGCAGGCACTATATTTATTTCTGCCGCGCCAAGTTTGATAAACATATCTACATCCCAGCCCGGCCGCTCTATCTTACTCATAGGAAGATCTCTTGCAAGATCATCAATAGGCTTAGGGTCTACACCCAACATGAACCTGTGGGGCTTGTCACCCAATTCTTTCTTTTTTAATTCACGGAATTTCGCATATTTTTCATTATAGTAATGGAGGTAATGATTTCCGTCGTTTATAAGGATACGACCCCCCGGCTTTAGAACCCTCAACCATTCGGAGTATGCTTTTTGCGGATCTTCCAGGAGCCAGGTTACGTTTCTCGTAACAAGCATATCAAAGGTTTCGTCAGGAAACTCCAGAGAATGGACATCCATTTTCTTAAGCTCAAGCTCTACTCCCATGTTTCCGGCATTTTCCTCTGCCTTCATCAGCATCTCGTCAGAACAGTCAACGGATGTAACCTCATTACCGTCGATCGCCAGAAGTATAGATAAGAATCCGGGACCGCACCCTAACTCCAGACATTTCATTTTTTCGGGTGTGGGACGGTTCTTTTCAAATTTTTTGATCCAGATATCCCTGGTCTCATTACCGAACTCTTCATTTATTGAAAGAGAATATCCTTCGGCCCTTTTATCCCAATAATTACTTATTTCTTCAATATGCATTTTTACTCCTCCCTTGTCTGCCTCATTAATGATCTTTATCCGTATCCGCACATCTTGCTAAAAAACAGCAAGATATTACTCTTACTGTTTTTCAGATATATAACTTGTTTTGATCAGTGACCGTGACCGTCCAGCTCCTCATCCGAGTGGGTATGGGTGTGGCAGCAATCCTTCCCTTCATCATGAATATGCTCATGTGAATGGGTATGTTTGTGTTCATGATCATGTATAGTGCCGTCTGCATGCTCGTGCGGATGTGAATGCTCATGGCTGTGGGTATGTGTGTGGTCTGTATTTTTTTCATCTGTTCCCATATTGTAATACCTCCTGTTTTTTATAATTTTTTCTATTTTACCATATTTCTATGATATTTACCCGTTAAATATCTGTTTCCGGAAATGATCCTCTCCTATTGCCCCTATTTAAATCCCAATGAATCCAAAAGCCTCCTGATCTTTTTTATTTTTTTGAAAGAATCGTTTCCTACGTAATAAGAAGAGGTTAAAAATCCTCCAAGCTGAAAATAAAACATGATCTCAGCATCACTTTTTCTAAATCCGAATCTCCTGGAAAAATCTGCAATATATGCGTCTTTGTATTTATATGATATTTTATCTATGAGTTTTATTAATGCCGTATTATCATGAAGGATAACGTTATATTTCATACGGTCTGAAGAGAGATCTTTACATGCCGTATGTACTGCTTCAGACTTTGATCTCTTTTTATTATTACCACTTTCCGTAATATTGGATCCCAGAATATAGTATACTATATCAGAGCCTTCCTCCAAAGCCTCTTCGATGAGTTCTTCCAGAACCTCTTCAATACTCTTGTAATGCAGATAAAAAGCACTTCTGCTTATGTTAGCTGTTTTACAAAGTTCTACTATTTCTATCTTCTCAAAAGGCACTGACGTGAGCTTTTTAAGCAACGCCTCTTTTAATGCAGTACAAGAATAGCTTTTTAAATTCTTTTCTCTTTTCATTTCCTTTTCACTGTTTTCAGCCTTTTTTCTGCCCATATCTCTGACACCCGCCTTTTCCCGTATTATACAGACTTTTATCCTGCACCCTGAAGATCTTATTGCAGAACGTAAGTGTTGATCTTCTGTGGGAAACGATTATTATTATCTTATCTTTAAACTCTTCTTCCAGTGTCTTTATTATCTGTTTTTCATTAAACACGTCAAGATTGCTGGTTGGCTCATCCATAACTATTATGTCAGGATCCTTAAGCATAGCCCTTGCTATCCCGAGTCTTTGCACCTCACCTCCGGAAAGACTGATGCCATACTCTCCGAGCATGGTATCATATCCGTCAGGAAGTCTTTCTATCACGCCTGCCACACCTGCTCTCGCTGCTGCTTTTTTTACAGCATCTATCGATGCACCGGGCACGCCTACAGATATGTTATCTGCTACTGATGCCTCATATACAAATGCACTTTGCTCTACCATTGCGATATGGTCCCTGAGACTTCTTAATGTCACGTCTTTTATATTTTGATCACCTACCTTTATACTTCCGGAATCCACATCCCAGAACCTTAGTAAAAGCCGCAAAAAAGTAGATTTACCAATACCGCTCTCTCCTACGATGCCCACTTTATCACCTGGTCTGATATCTACATTTACATTTTTGAATATATCGTTACTGCCGTAAGAAAAGCATACATCC
Source organism: uncultured Lachnospiraceae bacterium (assembly GCA_902784025.1). Classification (GTDB taxonomy): domain Bacteria; phylum Bacillota; class Clostridia; order Lachnospirales; family Lachnospiraceae; genus UBA4285. The sequence continues at coordinate 6,158 of CACZTF010000191.1, read as the reverse complement.
TGCCAGATCACCTCATCCGAACGTTCGAGTCCCTCCGCATTTTCTTTTTCGATAACATGCGGCTTCCTGTCTGTTATCTCAAAAAGCCTTTCTGCCGCCGCAAATGTGTCTGTGAGACTTGACACAACAGTAATGAGTGACTGTGTGGATGAAAAAGAAGCAGACACAACAAAAGATAGTATGATGACCCAGTTGATCTTTGACGGATCATCTATCTGTAGTGCAAAGATCAGAAATATGATCATGATCCTGGCCATATAAACAAAAAAAGTGGGGAGCGAACTTATAAGCTGTCGGTGTAATGTCTTTTTGTGATCAATGACATTCAGCTCACGGCTTCGTTTTATTACCTTATCACATCTTATCTTTCCCTGACCATAGATCTGAACATCCTTTAGACCGAAAACACTCTCTAATATAAAAGACTTAAGACTCCCGAGTTTCTTTCTGTAAGTTGCTCCGATATTTCTGCCGGCCTTCATACCCGCAAGGGGAATGATCACACTTATCACCACATATACCGGTATAAGTGTGATCACATATACCGGATGTACAAATCCGGCTATGATAAGAGCTGCCACAGGCAACAATATAACCGTGAACATGGGTCCTATGGTATGTGCAAAAAAACTCTCGATAGTATCTATATCACCTATGGCCACAGAAATAATATCCCCTGTCTCTCTTTCCGTCATTATGGCAGGAGAAAGTTTTCTCAGACTGTGAAACATTCTCGTACGCATACCCGACAGAAGATTATAAGCTGCAACATGAGAAGCAAATCCTTCAATGTAGCGCATTAGTGCAATGAGTACGGCACTTATGGCCATACCTGCCCCCCAGGATATGGCGCTTCCCACTGTCAGCTTTCCGGCACAACTCAGTATAAATGCAGCGCCAAAACCCATCAGTCCCATTTGGGAAAGATTGCCCACTATACTTGCCATAGTTGCTAATGCGATAAATCCTCTTTGCCCTTTTGATATTTCCAATAATCGTCCGGAGATCTCTTTAATACCGTATTTATGTTTTTTATTTACTGATATACCTGAGGAACTGCCACCGGATCCATTAACTGTCGCTTCAGCCAACTTTTACACCCCCTAACACAGCATTCTCCTCCAGTTCATTTTGTTTTGTAACAAGTCTGCAGTATATTCCCTTGTTTTTCATCAGTTCATTATGGGTTCCTCTTTCAGAAATCTTTCCGTCTTCCATAACATATATAATGTCTGCTCCTCTAATAGTAGATAATCTGTGGGATATGATTATCAGAGTTCTGGAACTGCCTAAGCTGCGTATACAATCCCATATCTCATTCTCACTGCTTTCATCCACACTTGAGGTAGATTCATCAAAAACTATATAAGGGGCATCGGAAAGTATAGCCCTTGCGATACCTATCTTTTGTCTCTGACCGCCGGATAGTTTGCTTCCTGCATCTCCTACAGACGTGTCGAGACCATCCTTCTGGTCTCTTACCCAGTCACCCAGCTTCACCCGGTCCAGTACTTCCATCATGGTATCATCGGTTGCTTCTGCTGATGCTATACTAAGGTTATCTCTTACACTTCCGCTGAAGATATAAACCTGCTGAGGCACCATGATTATCTGTTTCCTCAATTTCTCAGGTTCGATGGAAAGATAATCCCTCCCGCTCAATGTAACCATACCCGTAACCGGATCAAAAAATCTCAGCAAAAGATTTACGACCGTACTTTTACCGCAGCCGGATTCTCCTGCCAGAGCAACGGTGGAGTTTTTCGGGAGCTTTATATCTATACCTTTTAATATTTCCTTTTTACCGTCATAAGAAAATGAAACATTATCCAGAACGATCCCTTGAAAATCATTTTTTTCTTCAATGTCGTCAGACAGCGTTCTTGTTGTATCTACCTCTAATACTTCAGCCAATTTTCCGGATGCAGCTATCCCCTGTATAGCCTCATGCTCTATCCACTGGAGTTTTCGTATGGAGCCGAAAAATCCAAAGGCCAGCATAAGCACGGTGAGCGCCGCCGGAAGTGCTATAACGCCCGATGCAAGCTGAACTCCGCATATGATGACAGAAGCAAATATACTCATATTCATTATCAGCTCACACAGACCGATAGATGAAAAATTAAGAGTCATTATACGTATTATGATCTTACTCACAAACCCTGCTCTTTTTTCCAGTTCCTTTTCCCTGTCGTCACCTCTGTTGTAGATCTCTGAAGTGGTCATTCCTTTTATGCTTTCGACGTAATATGAGGTAAGATCGTTCATCCCTGACCAGTAATCCGACTTAAGCTTATCTATCCTGTTTCTGAAAACGTTATTAAGAGGAGTCACAATAAGTGATACCACTAACAGGATTATCGCTGCAGGAAGACACTTGTCCATCAGAGCAAAAAATGTATAGACCGGAGCTGCCACAGAATATATAAGTCCCGGGAGGTATCTGTTGTAATACATCTGCATCAGCTCCACTCCGTCAACAGATGAATTTATGGTGTTCGTAGCCCCTATCTTGCTGATATCCCTTACATCCAGTTCAAGAAGCTTGTTGAACAATTCCGATCTTATGTTTATCCTGCCCTTTGCACTGCACATAAATTCTGCTTCGCCCACCAGCAGTTCACCCGCCAGCATGATCACGGAAGCTATGGCAGAACGGACTACCAGCACTGTGAAATCTACATCTGAACCGTCATAAAGACCTCCCAGAATGCTTCCTATGGAATTTGCAAACATGGTTATACCCACCAGGACCATGATCTTCAGTGCTGCTATCACAAATATCCAGACTCTGAACCCCTTGGACATTTCTATAAGTGTTTTATTAAAATGAAACAATAATATCACCTGTCCTTTTGTTTTTCTGCCGAATCAGTACATAAGTTTAGTACACTTTTAATGATTGTATAAAAAATTATTATATGCAATAAACCCCCCGGGGAGGATATTTATAATGTGTTTTTCCTATAACGAAAAAATCATAACATTTTCATTGATATTTAAAACGATCTGATATACAAAAAAGACCCGTAACTTGAAATCATTCGTTACAGGCCCTGTTATCTATATGATCCGAAAGGAAACGGAACAGACTGATATAATTATTTTATCATCATCATTTTATGCTGTTTATGTCTTTTGTCCAACTTACATTACTTATACTGTCTCTGTTTTACATTATTTTTAATATTTGTGCTGCATTTATATCTTTATCGCTGATCGTAAAAATGCTTATCATGCATATAATATCTCTTCGTATTTGCCGGTACGCGCCTTATCCAAGGCTTCCAGCCAGTTATCTCTTTGAAAATCCAGTATGGCTATATGTGACTCAAAACTGTTGTCTGCATAATTCCATACTATGCAGGTATGACCCCTGCGACGGATGTCACGCATTTCGTCGACAATAAACACTTCTTTTATATTACCTTCCCTGTCAAGCACCTCCATTTTATTCTTCTTAAGTCTGAGACTACCGGTTCTGCACAGATAAACTGCGCGACTTTCAAAAAAAACATCGTCATTAGAATTATTGTCAATCTTACTTTCGTCTTCCGTCATAAATCTCCTCCCTTTTACAAAATAAAAATGGTCCTGTCAAACACGCACGTTACTGAAACCCGGGTCATGATCATGATACAGTGACGCCGTGAATGACCTGCTTCCGTTTGAGCATATCACTTCCTGAAAAAAAATACATCCCCCGTCAAGGGATGTTTTTTTATTCCAAAATGGTCACGGAATTCACTTTTTTTGTGCTGTTATCAGAAAGTAGGGATCATTTCTGTGCAGGTACAGATCTTTTTCATCTGAAAAAACTTTATCGTTCACCCATTCTGTCTTAACATCCTCAAAACCTGTCTTCTTACAATACTCCACATCCCAGTCAGGACGTTTTTTGTCAGCCAGAGGAAGATCCGAACGCCATCCTCTCGCATCGTCAAACTCCGCCGACGCAAATGAACATTTCGGTTCTTTGCCATATACAGATCTGTACTCTTCACAATATACATCATGGGAATAGCCCTTTCCGGGTTCTCTGAGATCCTTAAGGTAGTCACTGTCAAACACAAGAAGACGCCCTCCCGGCTTCAGTATCCTGAACCATTGTCTGTAGGCCTTTTCCGGATCGGTAAATGACCATACGGCATTCCTGCATACGACCATATCAAAGGTTTCATCATCAAAAACTGGTTCTTGTATGTCCATTACTTTAAAAACCGGTTCTGTTTCCATTGCTTCAGCATTTTTTTCAGCTTCCTCTATCATTTTTACGGAAATGTCTATTCCTGTCACATCAAAGCCCGCTTCAGAAAGGATTATTGAAAAAAAACCCGGACCGCATCCCGTATCCAGTATCTTCAGATCACTCCTCTGGGGAGCATGATCGAGTATGGTATCCAGCCAGGGGTACTTCCGCTCATCCTTAAGATCATCCTGAATGATATCGCTGTAACCCAAAGCAGAAATATCCCAGCCGTGTCTTATCCTGTTTTTAAGTTCCATAATACCCCCTTTATCAAATGTACAATGTGTTCAAATATAAGACAATTATATTTATATCTTTCATAACATAAAACCCCCCATGGGGGACTATTATCATCCTTTTCCCCGGTCATTTAATTATTTTCCGGTCAGTTGATATGTTATTATATTCTCTTTCAATGATACACTGCCTGATAATAATAACTATCCCCTTGTCGGGGATATGTAAAACTATTTTTTTTTATGATTATGTGATATGATTTCACGTATAATAGAACCAAAAAAGGAGATGACCTGTCATGGAGAAAAAAATGATAGCGGGTCATGATATTAAACCCGGAAAAAACATTACTGATCATATACATGTAGAGGGTACAGAACTACATGTACCTCACGTTATGATATGCGGCAAGGAAGACGGACCCACTGTCCTGATAACTGCCGGCATACATAATGCAGAGTATGTTGGTATACAGGCAGCTATTGAATTGTCTAATGAGCTTGAGCCGGAACAGATAAGAGGAAACGTGGTCATCGTTCCTCTTGCAAACAGGTCAGGTTTCGAAAACCGTACCATGAGCATGGTATTTGAAGACGGAAAGAATCTTAACCGGGTATTTCCCGGGGATAAAGAAGGTTCCGAAGCTGATAAACTTGCCCATCTGCTTTTTGACAGCTTTATAAAAAATGCGGATGCATATATCGATCTTCACAGCGGAGACGGCTTTGAAAGTCTGATCCCCTTTGCTTATTATCTTGGGGATACTCCTTCGGAGGATATTTCAAAAAAGATGATAGATTGTATTAACACACAGTATTACGTACGTTCAAAATGCCGTACCGGAGGAGCATATAACCTTGCTTCTATCCACGGAATACCAAGCGTTCTCATAGAACGAGGTGAAATGAGTCTTTTTAACAGGGCTGAGATAGAGGCTGATAAAAGTGATATACGAAATATCCTCACAATGCTGGGAGTGCTTCCCGGAACACATCATATATATCCAAAACAGGCACTAACGGAGTTTGATGAAACAGCACCCTTTACAGGATGCTGGTATCCGGAAAAAAAGGCGGGAGAAAGGTTTAACAAAGGTGAAAAACTCGGTGAGATCCGTGACTATTTCGGGAAAAGCCTTTACACAGCATTTGCTCCGCAAGAAGGTGTTATATTATACCAGTGTTCGTCGCTCAATATCATTAAAGACGGTCCCATGATAGCCTACGGCGTACCGATCTTCGACTGATATAAAAAAACGCAGTTTCACTACTGCGTTTTTTTGTACAGACAATTATGATAAAAAAGTTAAATAATGTGACCGATCATCAGTATCTCTGGATACTTTTCAGATATGATACCGCTGCATCATAAACACCTTCTGATGCTTCAGGTATGTTTGGTTTTCTTATGATCCTCATGATGGCCTGTATGACCTTTTCTTCAGGCGGATCCCCTTCAGGCAGTTTCTTCTGTAACAGATCAAGTTTTGCCGCCTCATCAGTTGCCTCCGAAGAAAGCGTCTTTATGATATCATCAGTTTCCATTTTCAGCTCCTTTTTCTCTGACACCGGTATCGGTATTAACATAAGTTCCTGCACATGAATTTATAACAAATCATGATAGTAAGAAACCCCCATAAGGGGATATATGGATGATCATAAGTCCGGAATAT
>CACZTF010000190.1 GCA_902784025.1 uncultured Lachnospiraceae bacterium | reverse complement strand
TAAGCATCCTGTCTGGACATTCCGTATTTAACACATGAATCTGCAAGTGCCTCAATAAAAACAAAAACATAAGCAGGCGAAGAACCGCTTGCACATACTACAGAGCTCATTAATGATTCCGGTACAAATTTGCATTTACCAAAGGATTCAAAAAAACGTATAACAGTTGAAAGTTCATCCTGGGTAAATGTATCATCCATTGCTGCAAGTCCGGTCATGCCCTCTCCTACCATAGCAGGCGTATTAGGCATAGCCCTAATGATCCGGGTTTTGGGACCATACATTTCCACCAGCTGTGCTATAGTTACAGTTGGAGCAAGAGAAATGATAACATGATCCTGAGTGATCACATTCCATATATCTTTGGCAACAGAATCATAAACCTGTGGCTTTATAGCCAGCACAAGATATTTTACATCATTGGCACAATCTTGTGCGGAATCAGAAGCTATAACATGTGTTTCTGAAGATATTGTATTTCTTTTATTCTCATCCGGATCATAAAATGTTATGTCTGCAGGCGAAAAAGTGTTTAACGCTCCTTTAAGCATAGCAGATCCCATATTACCCATACCAATAAAACCTATTCTATCCATATATACTACTCCTTTGTTGTTAATTTATTCAAGATCACTATCCCAACAGCTTCTCAATGCATGCTATCTTAACGGCAAGTGCAAAAACATAAGTTGCTTCTTTAAGCTCATCTACAGTAGGATAAGTAGGGGCTATACGCAGATTTGAGTTTTCAGGGTCTTTACCATATGGGAAAGTTGCCCCTGCACCTGTAAGCACTACCCCGGCATCTTTACATAACTCATACACACGGGAAGCGCAGCCGGGAAGTGTATCAAATGAGATGAAATATCCGCCGGCAGGCGTTGTCCACTTACCGGCCCCTGTGCCTGCAAGTTCTTTTTCAAGCCCCTCCAGCACCACTTCAAATTTGGGGCGGATAAATAATGCATGTTTTTTCATATGATCACGTACACCATCAGCATTTTTAAAATATCTTACATGTCTTAATTGATTAAGTTTATCATGTCCGATCGTCTGAACTTTCAGATGGTCTTTTATTTCTTTAAGATTGCTTTCTGATGATGCGATACAAGCTATACCGGCACCGGGGAAAGTGATCTTTGAGGTAGAAGAAAACTCAAAGACAAGATCAGGATTTCCGGCATCTTTACACTTCTTAATAATATCAGGCAGTTCTATAGTTTTTTCATAAAGATCATGTACACAGTAAGCATTATCATAAAAAACACGAAAATCAGGAGCAGCCGGCTTAAGTGAGGCAAGACGGTCAATAACCTTTTCAGAATATGTTATTCCGGTAGGATTTGAAAATTTAGGAACACACCACATACCTTTTACAGTATCATCAGATGAAACCAGTTCTTCAACCATATCCATGTCAGGGCCATCTTCATTCATAGGAATGTTTACCATTTCAATGCCAAAATGTTCTGTTACTTTAAAATGCCTGTCATAACCAGGAACCGGACAGAGAAATTTTATTTTGTTGTATGTATACCATGGTTTATTACCATTGTAACCATGAGTAAAACCTCTGGAAACCTGATCAAACATAATATTTAAACTGGAATTACCCATTACTAAAACATTATCAGATGTTGTACTTAATATATCAGCAAACATTTTTCTGGCTTCTGATAAGCCTTCAAGCCCGCCGTAATTTGTACAGTCTGTACCGTCTTCAGCATGCAGGTCACTGTCCATCCCTATCTCATTAAGAACAGGAAAAGAAACAGCAACCTGATCAGGAGCAGGTTTTCCTCTGGACATATTAAGATTAAGTTTTTTCTCTTTACAATCATTATATTTCAATGTAAGTTCAGACTTTAAAGTCTCAAGCTCTTCTTTACTCAAATCGGTGTAAAACATACAGACCTCCCTATTAATCAATCTTATAAATTTTACACTTATAATTGTATAAAATCAAGAAAAAAAGAGATTAAATAATCTCTTTTTTATAATACTCACAATATAAAAACGTATAATATTATTTTGCGTATTCTATAACTCTGGACTCACGCACAACGCTAACTTTAATCTGTCCGGGATACTGTAGTTCATTTTCTATCTGTTTGGAAATATCTCTTGCCAGAAGGACCATATCGGAATCACCTATCTTTTCAGGCACGACCATGATACGTATTTCCCGTCCTGCCTGTATGGCAAATGATTTATCAACTCCTTCATAAGATTCTGATATCTCTTCTAATCTCTTCAAACGGTTTATATATACTTCTATATCTTCTCTCCTGGCTCCCGGACGGGCAGCTGAAATAGTGTCAGCACATTGTACAAGAACAGATATTATGTTATCCGCTTCTTTATCCCCATGATGGGACTCTACGGCATTAATAACAACAGGGTGTTCCTTATATTTTTTACATATATCAGAACCTATCTGTACATGTGATCCCTCCATTTCGAAATCGACTGCTTTACCGATGTCATGTAAAAGTCCGGCTCTTTTAGCGAGTTTTTCATCTTCGCCAAGTTCGGCCGCAAGCATTCCTGTTATCCTGGCTACTTCCAAAGAATGTTTAAGAACATTCTGACCGTAACTGGTCCGGTAGTGCATACGGCCTAAAAGCTTCATGATCTCAGGGTGGATACCGGTAATGCCCAATTCCATAACAGCATCTTCACCTTTTTGTTTCATAACAGAATTAACTTCTTTCGTAGCCTTATCCACCATATCCTCTATTCTTGCCGGGTGGATGCGTCCGTCGGCAACCAGTCTTTCAAGGGCGATCTTGGCTACCTGACGGCGTATAGGATTAAAACAAGAAAGAACAACTGCTTCAGGAGTATCATCAACTATAAGTTCTACACCGGTTAATGTTTCAAATGTACGTATGTTTCGGCCTTCTCTTCCTATGATACGCCCCTTCATTTCCTCTGCTTCCAGTTCAACAACAGAAACACAAGCCTCAGAAATATGATCCATGTCACATCTGGAGATGGCTGATACAATTATTTCCTTAGCGCGTT
>CACZTF010000189.1 GCA_902784025.1 uncultured Lachnospiraceae bacterium | reverse complement strand
AATATTCTTGTTCATTTTCTTCTCGAATAGGAAATCCCCAACGTTGAGGAAGGTAAACTAGGATAACATCTTGACTTTCTCGTATATTGATCCTGTCGATTGCATGGCAAATTTCGGTAGCGAGTTCTTTAGCTGATCTCTGGTCTGAAATATATTCACATCGATCAGAATTATACTGTGGTATGTCTAATGAAATTTTGAATGCCTTTTCAAATCCTGGAAAATCAGAAATGTAATCACACGAATTTTCTGTTTTTATGGTTTCATTAGCTTTTTTCAAAAAAACGAACAACCTTTGAGCATCAGCTCCGGTTGGTGTGATTATTCCTAATTTAATACCTCTACGTTCTAATGCCGTTAAAACAGGAGATGAATATGGACCATGCTGCATAATTCCATTTATAGGGGATATATTTGTCATTGAATTTGTTGTACCAAACAGCAATTCATTTTCAGGTATTTTTATACCATACCCAGATACACTCTTCAAAAAAACTGACGGTAATGACCGACCGGATTTGGAGATTCCTGCATATAGTGGTATTGCGTTATTATGAAAAATAAAACTTTGTTCAGGACAATTTGGAAAAAATATCCTGTTTTTGCAAACGCAGAATAATTTTTTTCTCCAATACTCAAAATCATTGTTGAAAATGTTATTATGCTGCCAACCGGTGATTTTGGTCGATTCATTTTTTTGGATATTCTTGTCCCAATCTCCGTTGTAATTAGTAACTCGCATTGCAGGCATAAATGTAATACAAGTCTTGTTAAACATATTTAACAAAGATATTTCCACTTGCCGGTGACATGGATATTCTGACAATGGCTTGCCCCAGCGGTTAGTCGGAATATGCTGATTTTTTTCCCATAAAAGGAAACGACCGTCCGTGTTTAAATTTACATTACAGGCAAACATTCTTACAAGGGATGCTAATAGTAAATTTTTTATTGCACCATTTTGATATGATATTTCTTTGTCAGAGATGGCCTCTGTTTTTATATCTTTTATCACGATTCCTTTTGTGGACAATGCGTTTTTAATGAGAGATAGTTCTCCAATTCCATATAATTTCCCTCGCCATGGGACAATCGCAAATGGTTGGTTACAGGAGATTTCTTTACATTGTTTCCAATTAATAATATCCGAAGTTTCAATTTTAATTTCCCAGCATTGAGTTGGTATAGTCACCTCAACTACATTTGCTTTTATTAAATGAGAAATTGTCTGCTCCGGCAGAACAAATTTTTCAATTGTACAAGTTGTTTTTCGGTTGGAAATAATCTGCAGAAATCTTTTTCGAACTATTTGAGATTCAATGATGCTTCCACCTAACCTATATAGTAAATCATCAAACCCTTGTGTGTTTATATAATAAGCTTTTCCCCCATTATTATTGACATCATCAATAAAAGATTTAACTTCTGCGTTATAATCATTTTCTCCATATCCACACCAATATACGGAATAAGGATTGTCGCAAACATATGCTTTTCGTAATGCCGTCATTACGCATTGGTCTCTACCGCTATAACCACTTATAATTATAGATTTACTCGAAATATAAGAGGAAAATCTATCCAAAAGATTATTTTCATTTGATTGCAATTCGCTTGGAAGATTTCTCAATAAATCATATCGATAATCGCCGTGTAAAGATACGTATAAAAACTCATCATTACCGATCTCTCTATTTAGGCGAGAAGCACAATCCGCACCAATTTCTATCGTGTGAATGTTTTCACCATTACAGGCGCGAGCTCCTAAAGTATCGAAATTAGTCGTCCACAAAGAACATAAAAAGTGTTCTTGGAAAAGTAATGGAATTATTTGATATCCATATGATGGAGCTGCAGCATCAACCATTTTCTGAAAAAACGCTCGTCTTGAATCTGCGACAGGATAACATTTTCGGAAATAATAGCTGTACTCATCTTCATCTATATGAGGAATTATATTTCTTCTCTCTAAATATGACTGTATTTTATCTTGAACTGTTTTTAAGCTGACATCAAGTCCTTGGCTAATTAAATCGGGATGTTCAGATAGAAAAATCTCTTTCTTAAAAAGCCAAATGCATGTAGCAACCGTTGGCATCCCAGAAGATAAAGATGCTCCTGCGCCTAAAAATAAGGCATGACTTTTTTGCTTGTTAACTTTTAATATTCTTATGAGCTCAGATATTGTCATATGTATTAATCCATACTTGTTTGTAAGTTTACAATTCTCATCATCGACAATGTCAAACTACATTGCGGATATATTGAATGTACTGCCAAGATAGGAAAAAATCAAGGGGAGGTTGTGTCAAAGATCTGATTTTGTAGCAGATTTTTTGGTCCCAATGGAAATCTACGGACAAATTTTTTTGATGTTCATTTCCAGGTGGATTTTTCAGATTGCCCATGAGATCAGAGAGACGGCGGTTCAAATCTTCGGCCTCCTGCGAGGCCATTTCGAGACTTTCTGTGGTCTGTCGGGCAGCATCCCCGATTGCCACCTTGTTGCCCGTCAGCGTGGTAAAAGGCACATACTGTGCTGTCTCGTTGCGGAGCGGCATTTGCGGATAGTTCTGCAAAACTT
>CACZTF010000188.1 GCA_902784025.1 uncultured Lachnospiraceae bacterium | reverse complement strand
CCTTAAAAGTATAATTCCCTATGATCTTACTGAAACGTCTTAAGATCAGATCCTGAAAAGCAATGCGTCTGTGTTTTTCGTCATACAGGCGTCTGTCAAATCCGGCTGTACTTCCTTTTACGAACACCGAAACTTTAGAGGGTGATGCAAACGGATCTCCCTGTACATGATCTATACTTAATATATAGTTTCCGAAATCATATCTTCCTTTTGTATCTTTATAGGCAGGATATCCTCTGTGATCTATCCTGATCAAAATATCTCTCAAATCGGATTCTTTCATTTGCCTCTCCTTTTTTTCCATTCAGCAGTTTCCCGTATAAACATATTTCAGATATTTTCCTGCGGTCTTTGCCAGTTCATAAATCTTACCCGTATCCGTTGCACTCCTATCCGTCATTCTGTGCCGAGGAAAAAACCTGCTTATGTGAAGAGGTATCCCACTTCCCCTGAAGTTATCCAGACTTGCGATCCACTCCGCTTCTTTTTCCATTTCTTCAGGTGAATCGTTGAACCCGGGAATTATAAGAGTAGTTATTTCCAAATGTATACGTCCTGCCGCGAGACGTATGAATTGCTTTGTCAGTTCCATGTCTCCGCCCAGAAATTTATGGTATCCTGTACCTGAAAAACATTTCAGATCAATATTAGCTGCGTCCATCAAAGGTATTACAGTTTCCGCAACATGCTCATTTACACATCCGTTTGACACTAATACGTTTTTCATGCCTTCCTGCCTGATGAGCAAGGCAGTATCCCTGACAAATTCCCAGCCGACAAGAGGTTCGTTATACGTAAATGCAACTCCTATATTCCCGTATGCCCCTGCTTCTTTTGCTGCTGTGCAGATCCCGTCGGGGGTATATTTTTCTGCCCGTATCCTGTGAAGTCCGTCAGTATCTCTGTAAAGCACTCCAGTTATTTCATTTCCGTCCGAAAAGGCTCTGGCTATTTCGTGATTCTGGCAGAACGGACAGTCCATATTACAACCAAAGCTTCCCACGGACAGGATCATGTTGCCGGGCATAAATTGACGAAGCGGTTTTTTTTCTATCGGATCTAAAGCAAGGGATGTTATCACACCATAATTAGCCGGATAGATCGTTCCATTTTTATTCCCTCTGGCTCCGCACCACCCCTTTTTACCATGGGGAATATCACATTTTCTGAAACATACATCACAAACTGCCATATCATACCTCATCATGCCGGCATATATTTACATAAGCTGCTTATCAAAGTAAATGTGCAACATTCTCTCTATTACACTTAAACTCTGACTTAATTCCTTCAGACATGTCTTACAACTTCAAATCTCTCAAGTTTTACATCATTGTCTTCCGGATCTATTCCCGCCTTCTGTTTTGCGATGGATATCTGGTATTCGACAGTGTCAACGCCTTCTATATCAGGAAGCAGTAATCCTTTCTGCCAGCCTTTAGTCACAATGACACCATACTTTTTCACATCAAGTTCTGCCTCAGAATTGATTTTTTCTGCCGGCTCCAGAACATCCACATTTATCTCCAGTGAATCTATCTCTTCTGAGGTAACCTCAGGAAACCGGGGATCTCTTGTTGAGGCACTGATCGCATTTTCTATTATCTCCCCCGCCACCGAGTCACATATGGGGCTAATGGTTCCTATGCATCCTCTAAGGGCACCATACTTATGAAGTGACACAAAAACTCCCTGTTTTCTGTCCGTCATTTCTGAAGGGAGACCATCAGGCACCTCCATCCTGATACCGCTTCTTATAAATGATATGATAGATTCTCTTGCAAGCTTTACATACATATCTTCCATTGTCTTTTACCTCCTATTGCAGCGCCCGGTCATTATCTGAATCATAATGATCTTCTTTTCATCTTACGTATCAATACAGCTGTTACCGCTACTGCTCCTGCAGCTGCAGCTACTACGATCCGCGGTATAAGTCCGTTGCCATCCCCAGTTCCTGCTGCATTCGATCTTTTTGCATCCACCTTTTCAACAGCCGGAGTTTTATCAGACTTATAACTGCGTTTTTCTTTAACCGTATCAGAAGGACCGGCTTCCCGGTCCGCAGAGTTTGTCCCGGGATCAGACGGCTCTGTTGCCGGATCATCCTTTGTTTTTTCATCCGGTTCTGCAGACGGATCTTCAGACGGTTCAGTATCAGGCTCCGCAGGTTCCGGCCCCGGCTTTTCATAAGGCATATACGTTGCCCGGAAATACATTTTGTCCGGCTCTGAAGGGCTGAAGCCCATGGCATACAGTTTATCCCTGTACCAAAGCGCCATGCCGGCATTCGGATAATAATAACTGCTGGTCACATCCATGGGAGATAATGTATTTTCTCCGTCATTCATCACATAAGTATCTGTTCCCCCGCTTCCCGAACCTACGGTAAATATCTTATCCGGCATTCCTGCTATCGCCGACACTATATCAACATTCCCGGGTACGGCTACACCTGCCGTTATAAGACTTTCCGTCATATCAGTCATTTCGACGATCTTACTGTTATCATCAAGCTTTAAACGTAACATACCGAAATGTGTTTCATCCATGTACTTGAAACGCTCCTGTCCGATAATATAAATATATCCGTCAGTAAGCGCTATATCCGGATATGAAAAATATGAGTCAAATTCATGTTTTCCGGAGCCAAGGATCTCCAGATCGTCACTATCTTTACTTAAAACGCTCAGATACAGAGTCTCATCTCCCGGTAAATAAGACAAGAATCCTCCTACAAAGAAAATGTCTCCATCTTTTATAAATATACTTGAACTATCAGGTATCTCACAGCTTATCTCTCTCCTGCTCCAACTGTCAGAAAATACATCATAGTCAAAAAGGGCGGCTGTACGGCCTTTT
>CACZTF010000187.1 GCA_902784025.1 uncultured Lachnospiraceae bacterium | reverse complement strand
TATTTAATTATGATCCTTGCCGGTGCTTTTTCCGTAACAGGATTAACCGGTTGTAATCTCTTTCAGCAGCCATCAGATTCAGGAGTATTTATTGAAACAGATGATACAAAAAATACTTCTGCCGAAACAACAGAAGCAGATGAAACTACAACTTCTGTAACTAAGGAAACAACAGAAACGGAGACAACAACTGAAACAACAGTACAGGAAAAGAAAGTTTCTGAGGTTAGTCTGCTCGCTGCCGGAGATAATCTTATACATGATACTATATATGAGTTGTTTTATGAGGGAGATGGGGTATATGACTTTAAACCCCTTTATAAAAACATAAAAAAACTTGTTCAGGATTATGATATCGCAGTTATCAATCAAGAAACAATATTTGTTGAAGATGATGGTATGATATCAAATTATCCCAGTTTCGGCACACCTCATGAAATGGGTGAAGCACTTGTTGATACTGGTTTTGACGTAGTACTGTCTGCAACTAATCATACTATGGATAAAGATGCCGATACAATAGAATATATGTATGATTATTGGAAGACTAATTATCCTGAGGTTACACTCCTCGGTATACACGGTGATGAAAAAGATTATGAAAGCATTGATATAGTAGAAAAAAACGATATCAAAATGGCTATGTTTAATTATACTTACGGTTTAAACGGATACTCTCTTCCGGAAGACAGGCAGTATTTAGTTGATCTTCTTGATTATAAAGACAAGTTTATTTCAGATGTTAAAAAAGCTGAAGATGAAGCTGATATAACGATTTGTTTTTTGCATATCGGAGAAGAATATGTTTATGAACCGACAGATTTTCAGAAACAATATGTTAACGACTTAATAGATGCCGGTGCAGATCTTATTATCTGTTCCCATCCCCATGTTGTTGAACCGTTTGGAGAGATTACAACTGAAAAAGGAAACAAGGGTACTGTGTTTTATTCATGCGGCAACTTTGTATCTGCGCAATATGATATAGACAATGTCCTTGAGGGACTTGCCTCAGTAACGATAACTAAAACAACTGAAGGTGACAAAACAGAAACAGTTGTGTCTTCATATGATTTTATTCCTGCAGTAATGCATTATAATGATTATGAAGCAGCAGTGTATAAATTAGAAGATTATACAGATGATCTTTCTGTAACGCATACAATAAAAGGAACAAATAGTGATTTTTCAGTTAGCGCTCTCTGGGAGCTCTGGAAATATATAACAGGATAGCATCGTATTGTTATTTTAATAACATTATGGTATAATCAGGTCGAAAAAGATTATATGTATTAAGGGGAGGTGACTATAATGATCACTATGATCTTGATGCTGATTATTTGTCTTGGTATAATTGCAGTAATTATTTCAGCTGCTCTGAGTATTATACGTTTTATGTTTTCACTCCCGATAATAGGTACGCTTGCAGTTATTTTCATAATAATCCTTATATTTTTCAGATGGTAGGTATTGTTAAATGAAACAGTTTGCGAAAGCAGACTGTTTTTAATTATTATCTGATCATTTTTCTATTTATCCGAACATTTATAAATTTATATTTCATTTTCATAATGGTATACAACATAAAAATATGATAAAATCAAAAAAAAAATTTCTTAAAGAGGGCAGTTATGACTTATCTGACAGAAGAAGAAAACAAATATTTTGAAGGTGACGGTAGTTGTAATGAAAAAGGACAGGATCTTAATACTTTTTTGGAAGAATATAACCCCTGGATATATAAGAACTCCAGTAATACTGTAGATACTGCAATATTTTCTTTTTCAGATAAAAATAATAAATATAAAATCTTACTGATAAAAAGAAAAAATCATCCGTCTATCGGTACCTGGGCATTACCCGGTGGTTTTGTTGATTATGGTGAAGATGTTTTCGATGCGGCTAAAAGGGAACTTTTTGAGGAAACAAATATAAAAGGCTTATATCCTGTACAGATCAGAACATATGGCAATGGTAAAAGAGATCCCAGAACTCATATTATAACAACTCTTTATGCCGCGCTTGTATCTGAAAACAGTATTTCACCCATTGCAGGAGATGATGCCGGAGATGCTGCTTTTTTCGATATAGAATTAAATAATGCAGGAGATGATAATATTCGTTTGAATCTTTTTTATAAAGAAAAGGATTTAAGTTTAAGCGCTATATTAAAAATGACTGTTTTTGATAAAGGGATAGTTCCCGTTAAAGAATATGAGATCATTAGATCAGAAGGAATCGCACTTGATCACGCTATTCTTATTACTGATGCATATGATTACATCATGAATGTACAAAGGATAAAAAATGAACGATAATATTAAATCTGGTTTTGTGACTATAGTCGGACGTCCAAACGTTGGAAAGTCAACTCTTATGAACAGGATGATCGGACAAAAAATCGCAATAACTTCTAACAAGCCTCAGACTACAAGAAACCGGATCAGAACTGTTTATACTGATGAAAGAGGTCAGATCATTTTTTTTGATACTCCGGGTATGAACAAGCCAAAGAATAAACTAGGCAGATACATGCGTAATGAAACGAACTACTGCATGAATGACGCCGATGTTATTTGTTATCTTGTAGAACCTTATACTTTTATAGGGGATAATGAAGAAGAGATAATAAGTATCCTAAAAAACATTGATGTTCCTATAATACTCATCATTAATAAAACCGATATGGTCAAAAAGGATGATATCTTACCTATTGCAAAAATATACAGTTCCAGATTAAATCTTACAGACGTTATTCCGGTATCAGCAAGAAACGGCTCAAATATTGATGAACTCCTGTCAGCTATTTTCTCGCAGCTGCCGGAAGGTCCGTTGTATTACGATGAAGATACCGTTACAGACCAGCCGGTTAAAGTGATAGCTGCTGAGATAATCCGGGAAAAAGCATTACACGCATTAAATGAAGAGATTCCCCATGGGATCGCTGTAATAATAGAGAAATTTAAAAAAAGAGCAGGAAAAGAGTCTATAACTGACATAGAATCAACTGTTTATTGTGAGAGAGAATCCCATAAGGGAATAATAATAGGAAAAAATGGTTCTATGCTGAAAAAAATTGGCAGTAATGCAAGGTTTGAATTAGAAAGAGAACTGAATACAAAGGTAAACCTGCAATTATTTGTTAAAGTCAATAAAGACTGGCGTGATAATTCCTTAAGCCTTAAAAATTTCGGTTATATACAAGATCAGTAAAGGATGATGATATATGGCGAATGAAATTCCTTTAAACGGGATCATTTTATCAGGTCAGCCTATCGGAGAATATGACAGACGTATTGTATTACTGACAAAAGAAC
>CACZTF010000186.1 GCA_902784025.1 uncultured Lachnospiraceae bacterium | reverse complement strand
TTTTTTCATCTGTATTTATACGGTCATCAGAATTATTTTTTTTCAGAAGACTTTTATTTTCCCTTACTCTGTATCTGACGCCTGTACCTTCACTTCTGAGATTACCGATCCTTGATACTTCATTTTGCAGAAGTGTTCTGTCAATATTATATTCCGATGAAATATTTTCAATATATTGTTCTCTCTCAAATTTATTATCAAAACCGGATATCTTTTCCGCTGCCTTTGCTTCAAAGCCTGCACGTTCTGAAGGATCATCAAGATTAAAATCTTTTGACATTTCACGTATTTCAAAAATAAAAGCATTTTCCGCATTTTCAATGCGTTTTTCAAACCCTTCCGGACCTTCTGCTTTTATCAGTTCATCAGGATCCTTAAATGGTGACATATCGGCAACATATACATATATACCCTCCGACCTGAGTATGGGTATCGCCCTGAGCATAGCCTTGGTACCGGCGCTGTCAGTATCATATATAAGATATACTTTTCCCGCCATACCGGAAATGATACGGGCTTGTTCCTGTGTAAGAGCTGTACCAAGGGAAGCTGCTGTTTCCGTAAAGCCGGCCTGCTGGGCTGCTATCACATCCATGTATCCTTCTACAAGTATGATACGATCGCTTTTTGAACGTATGGCCCGATGGATCCCGTACAGATTATCTTTCTTGCTGTAGATTAATGTCTCCGGAGAATTTATATATTTGGGTTTTTCATCTCCCAATACTCTGCCGCCGAACGCGATCACCCTTGAAGACTTGTTCATTATGGGAAACATTACCCTGTTAAAAAAACAATCCGCAGGTTTTCCCGTTTTATAACTGAAAAGGCCTGATTCCTTAAGTTCTTCATCAGTATATCCTTTACTTTTCAAAAATGAAAAAAGGTTATCTCTTCCTCCCGGCGCATAACCCAGCCCAAAGGCCGTCATCATGTTTTTTGTGATACCTCTTTTCAAAAGATAATCATACGCTCTCTTACCCTGTTGTGAATGTAATGATTCGTAATAAAACCCGGCAGCAAACTTGTACATTTCCAGCAGCCTGCTCTTTGCGCCCTTTTTTACATGATCATTTTTTGCTCCCGTATCGAATCTGTCAGGCATATCGATACCGGCATTCCTTGCCAGTTCTTCAAGCGCCTCCATAAAATCGAGATTATTGTATTCACACAGAAAAGCAAAAACATCACCGCTTTTATGACAACCGTAACAGTAATAAAACTGGTCGTCCGGCATAACGAAAAAAGACGGTGTTTTTTCATTGTGAAACGGACAAAGTCCTTTATAAGAACTACCCGACCTTTTTAAAGTAACATACCGCCCGACGATATCAGTGATATCACTGGCGGAACGTACCCGTTCCTTAAATTCATTAAAATCCATTTTTCCCCCTGAGGATCACCTGTTCCATGATCTGGGAACATATATTTCCTCAAAAATCTTAACTGAATACCTGTCACTCATGCTTGCAATATAGTCACAAACGGCATGCTCCGGTGTTTCTCCTCTTCCGGCTGCAATGTCCGTATAAACAGAAGGTATCTCTTCCGTATGTGTTTTGAAATATTCAAAAAGCCCTTCTATCATTTTATCAGCTTTTTTTTCTTCACTCTTGGCTACATCATTAACATACAGATTTTCAAACATAAATCTTCTTAAAGTCATCATGGCAGAAAGGATCTCATCCGGCATTCTTATTTCCGGCATACCCTCTGAACTTTCAACAATAGCCCTGATGAGCGTATCAAGACGTTCCCTCGAGGAATGACCTAATATATCAGTCAACTCCCGGGGTAACGCCTCCTCTTTAAATATATCCCCGCGTATGGCATCATCAATATCGTGATTGATATATGCGATCTTATCAGAAAGTCTTACTACAGCACCTTCAAGAGTTGAAGGCGTCCCGCTGGTCTTATGGTTCAAAATACCGTCTTTTACTTCAAATGAAAGATTCAGCCCTTCACCGTCCTTCTCCAATACATCCACTACTCTTAAACCATGCGAACAATGATCAAAACCGTAAGAACATAATCTGTTTAATGTACGTTCTCCGGTATGTCCGAAAGGTGTATGACCCAGATCATGCGCCAAGGCTATCGCCTCTGTAAGGTCCTCATTTAATCTTAAAGCCCTGGAGATACTCCTTGCTATCTGGGAAACTTCTAAAGTATGAGTCAGTCTGGTCCTGTAATGATCACCTTCAGGCGCGAGAAAGACCTGGGTCTTATGTTTCAATCGTCTGAAAGACTTGCAGTGGATTATCCTGTCCCTGTCTCTTTGGTATATCGTGCGCATCTCATCATCTTCTTCCTGACAGGCTCTGCCCTTACTCTCGCCCGATAAAGATGCATATGGAGAAAGTATCTTTTTTTCGATATCCTCACTCTTTTGTCTTATGTTCAATCCATCCCCTCCTTCAAAATTGATATAACTTATCAAGCTCCCCTATATATCTTATTGCCGGTGTTCATTGTTATTCCTTTTTATTTTTCTTTTTGTTTTTCTTTTTTTCAGGATCCGTTCCGTTTATCTTTTCTATCAAAACACTTTCCACCCTGTCGTTCTCAGCACTGATAACACTTATCTTATATCCGGACTCCGTAACAGAATCTCCTGCTTTAGGAAATCTGTCCAGTCTTTCTACGATAAGTCCTCCTATCGAATCATTTTCGTCAGAACTGAACACATTACCTACTTCTTCGTTTATATCATCTATCTTGAAAGCACCATCTACTCTGTATTTGCCCGGTGCGATCTCCTTAAAAGGAGCTTCCGATTCCGAGTCATATTCATCACTCATATGTCCTGTTATCTCCTCGATAAGATCCTGGGTAGTTACAAAGCCGGTCATGATACCATACTCATCAAGAACTATTGCGGAAGAAACAGAACTCTTTTTCATATCCTCAAAAAGAGAAGAAGTTGTTTTCTGTTCAAATGTGTAATATGCATCTCTTTTGATAATTTCATTTACATTAAAATCTTCTCTTTTATCCGGATCCGAATACGCATCGGACATTATAAAATCCTTTATATGGAGTACACTTATAACTTCTCCTGTCTCTTTTTTGTAGACAGGTATCCTTGAATGGGAACTTTCCCTGAATACCTTTAGCAGCTCATCAAATGAGACATCATCCGGTACCATATTTACGTCTACCTTAGGGATCATGACCTCTTTTACACTCTGATCATCAAATTCAAAAATGTTATGGATGATCTTTTTTTCATCATCCTCAAATACGCCTTCCTCATGTCCCACATCAACAAGAGCCCTCAGTTCGGCTTCTGTAATAGTAGAAACAGGCTTTTTATTGTTCGTTCTGAAGATCTTAAGTATAAGACTTGAAAGCTTATCTATGACAAAAACTACCGGAGTCAGGATGATGATGATGAAGCTTACCGGCTTGGAATAGATGCAGGCTATGGTCTCGGCATTCTGTGAAGCCAGGGTTTTAGGAGTTATCTCTCCGAAAATAAGTAATACTACCGTAAGTATTCCTGTACTGATACCCGCTGCTGCATTTCCGAAAAGTTTTATGGTAAATGTAGTAACAAGAGAAGAAACGGCGATATTAACAATATTGTTCCCGACGAGAATACTTGAAAGCATCCTGCTTGGATTCTCCAGGATCTTCCGGACCCTGAGAGCACCTTTATTTCCTTCATCGCACATGGTTCTCAGCTTTATCTTGTTTATCATGGTAAAAGAAGTCTCTGCCGATGAAAAAAATGCTGATAATACTATCAGCGCGATTATAATGATGATCTGAACTATGTCACCGCCATCCATTTTAAATTATTAACTCCTTGAAAATATCATCTGTAAAAGATCGTCTTTCTTAAAAATATGATGACCGATACTTCATACCGATCATCATATTATTGTTCTGACAACCTTTCAACCACTTGTGAAAAACCCATGCTGTTTGAAGCTTTAACAAGTACCGTGTCTCCGGGTTTTATTATCTCCTTTATCTTTGCTGTCATGCTGTCATTATCATCAAACAAATAAAACTCAGGTATTACCGGATGATCCGGCGATGTATTCATATTCTCTGTATACCCATCACGAACATACTCTTTAATATCTGTTGTAATACTGACACCAAGCGCACCCTTTGCGATATCTTCTGCAAGATCACCGCAAACAAATAAAACAGACACACCTTTTTCCGCAGCAAAGCGTCCCACATCATAATGCATCTGTCCGGAATCGTTCCCAAGCTCATACATGTTTCCGAGAACGCATATCTTTCTGCCCTCAGCCCCGGAAAGTGCCTCGATAGCAGCCTTCATGGAAACAGGACTGGCATTGTACGCATCATCTATGATAGTGATATCACCTTTTTTTATGATATTCATACGGCCTGCTATGGTTCCGGAATCAGCAAGTCCGGCCTTGATAGCTTCAGTATCCAGGCCAAAGTATTCTCCAACGGCTGCTGCTGCAAGACTGTTGAGTATCAGATGCCTTCCGGGTAAATTTAAGCTCACTCTTAAGCCTTCCGGCGCCGCCTTTAATCCCCGTATGGTAAATTCCGAGCCTTCTATGCCATTTATCTTTATATCCTCTGCATAAATATCATTACCCGGATCAAATCCGTATCTTATTATCTTAGCCTTTGTTTTTATCTCACTGTTTTCAATGCCGGACAAAAAGTCATCGTCTCCGTTTACCGCCAGTAATCCGTCAGCAGGAAGATCTTTTGCGATCTTTATCTTCTCGTCAAATATCCCTCTCCTGGAGCCCAGGATCTCCATATGGCTTACGCCTATATTTGTCAGCACTGCAGCTTTAGGCTGAACAATGTCCATAAGGTAGTCCATCTCACCCTCAGCGCTTATCCCCATCTCTAGGACACACACATCAGCATCAGCCGGCGTATCAAGGCAGGTTAAGGGAAGTCCTATTTCATTATTATGATTCCCCCTGGTCTTTGCCACATTTAGAGAACTTCCCAGGACAGACGCTATCATCTCCTTGGTACCGGTCTTACCCACACTTCCGGTCACACCGACCACGGGGATATCCAGTTCCTTCATATATGCCGATGCGATACGCCCAAGAGCCCCGGCAGACGAATCTGTCTTTATATAAAACTCTCCATTTTTAGTTTCGTAAGGCTTTTCACCTATGCATAAATATGCTCCCTTTGAAAAGGTGTCGGCAATAAAACTGTGACCGTCTACCCTTGCGCCTTCCATTGCTACATAAGCACAGCCCTCTTTTGCCAGTCTTGAATCTATGATAAAAGAGCTTACCTCCCGGGTAAGAAGTTCTTTGTCGCCAACCGGCTCACCACCGCTTGCTTTTAAGATTTTCCCTATGTTGAAAGATTTCACTGTAAAACCTCACAATACTATCGTTTTCTTTTTCAGCTTCATTTATATTTCTTTAATGAAACATCAACCAGCTTCTGCACCAATTCTTCATAGCTCATCCCCAGTGCTGCCGCTTCCATAGGCAACAGGCTCGTGGGAGTCATTCCCGGCAGGGTATTTATCTCAAGACAGAAAATATTCCCGTCCTCATCCATGAGCTCATCCACCCTTGAATAAGTATCTATCCCTGCCACACTGCAGGCAAGCTCCGCATATCCCTGCATCTTTTCCGATATGATCTCCGGAAGATCGGCAGGACACTCTTCTTTTGCCCCGTCGGGAGAATATTTATGCTCGTAGTCGTACACTCCTCCCTCAGGTATTATCTCCACCACAGGCAGAGCTTTGCCTTCTATAACGCCTACGGAAAACTCCCTGCCGTCTATAAAGCTTTCTACAAGTATCTTTTCCTCCAGCTTAAAAGCATCCTCTATAGCCTTACCAAGTTCTCCTCTGTCCTTTACTATTGCAACCCCCACGCTTGAACCGCCGCATGCAGGCTTTACAACACAGGGAACCGGCAGACCGGACACGTCATATTGTTCACCCCTGATCAATTCCTCACCTACAGGCATGGGAACGCCCTCAGGTACAAGTATCTTTTTTGAAACAGCCTTGTCCATGGACAAGGCGCTGGACAGATAACCGGGACCCGTATACTTTATCCCCGCCAGATCAAAAGCAGCCTGGATCTTGCCGTTTTCACCATTTTCACCGTGCAGCCCCATAAATACTATATCAGCTTCCCTGCATACATCTATAACGCCGTCCCCGAAGAAATCCTTACCTTCAGCAATTCTCATCTCCAGATCAGCACCTGCCCGGTCATTCAGGGATCTCAGATCATCCACAACAGATTCTGTTTCTTCAATGCTTTCCTCAAAAAATAAGGACCTGTCCCTGCCTCCGAGTCCGTAAAAAACATCAACAAGCCCGGCCTTATGACCCAGTTTTTTTAAAGCCTTAAAAACATTTAACGACGTAGTAAGGGAAACATTCCTCTCAGTACTTGTTCCCCCCGCCAAAACCGCAATCTTCATATTTGTCTACCGCCTTAGTCTAAAAAATCATTACCGATTATTTTACTATCATTCGTTATTATTTACAACAAAAACTTATGTAACATGATCCTGAATAAGGTTTCAGCTTTTAATTTCTCATTTTTTTCTTCCTGTCCCGTTTTCTCAACGGTGCCAAACAGTCTTCATCCGGTCCGGTAAACGGCGAAGGCCGGGCAAACCCAATTTTTGGATGGTCGAAGGCCTCATTGAACGTCATGACAGCTGACAGCTAAATTATAAAGATCCTTAAGCAAAAAGCGAAAAAATTTTATTAAAAAATATAGACAAAATTTTTATTATTTGTTATTATATGTTTTATAATTTAATCTGCAGTTTATAATTATCATTAATATGTCGATAGTTTATATTATAGTTGCAGATACCTGTTCGTGATTTTTTATTTTTTTTGCGTGGGACGTACATTTAAAAAAAGTACAGTTTACCCGATCGAAAGCGCAGGCTGGATTGTTTATATTCAGTTTTTTCCGTATATTAGTATCTGCCGGAAATATGTCGGCAGCAGATTTTTATGTTTTGATGTTTTATTTTTATTTACATTTGCATTCAGGGCGATGAGCGGTGTGAGGCTTTACGGTAACCTTTTTCCGTTACAGCTATGCTCATTGCCACAAACAATATAAAAGCAGCTAAAAACATTTAAAACTTAATATGAATGGAGGTGTTTATACTTATGGCCAGAAAGAAAAAAACGGCCGAGGACAGAGCTAAAGCCAGAGCGATAGAAAAAAAGTCCTGGACAGGTAATATCGCCGGCGACCTCTGGGGCGGTGCCGTTACCACCTTTGCTCTCCTTCCGGAGACCATTGGCTTTATGATCGCCGCAGGTGTTCCGCCGTATATCGGTTTGTATACCTGTATCATTCTAACCATTACTCTTGCCATTACAGGCGGACGTCCCGGCGTTATTTCAGCCGGTGCCGGTTCCACAGCCATGATCACTGTAGGTCTGGTTGCCGCTTACTGGCAGACTCATCCCGAGTATCTGTTTGCGGCAGTAGTCCTTGCAGGTATCATACAGCTTGTATTGGGAATCGTAAGATTCGGAAGTCTTATCAAGTTTATTCCGGATTGCGTTATGCACGGATTTGTAAACGGGCTTGCGATACTGATCTTCATGTCACAGGTTAAACTTATTTTCAGGGATTTTGCCACATTACCCGAAATGCTTGCTCTTGTAGGTATAGGTGTGGGAATCATTGTATTCTTCCCCTTCCTCAAGAAAGTTCATCCCTTTTTCGGAAAAATTCCCTCATCTCTTATAGCTATCATTATTCTGTCCATATACGCCATTGCTTCAGGAAGTGACGTTCTCAGAATACGTGACATGGGTACAATAACCCCCGGGTTTGAGTATGTAGGCATGGTATTTACCAGACTTCCCAATGTATTCTCCGGTGAGTGTTTTGCTAATATCATTCCTGTTTCCATTTCACTGGCTATGGTAGGTATCATAGAGACCATGCTTACCTGCCGTGTAGTTACTGAAGAGACAAATACTCCCGAGCAGGAGGATCTGAACAGAGAGTGCCGCGGTCAGGGTATAGGAAACATGATCTGCGGATTCTTAGGCGCCATGCCCGGATGTGCCATGATCGGACAAACAAAGGCAAATCTGGGTGCCGGAGGCCGCGGAAGATTATCTTCCCTTTTCGCCGGAGGACTTCTTGCTGTTTTACTCTTCAGTGCATCACGGGCGCTGGGGGCAATACCTGTTGCCGCTCTGGTAGCTGTCATGCTGGTAGTTTGTTACGAAACCTTTAACTGGGGATCCGTATTTAAAGCCCATAAGGTTCCCCTAAAAGAAACCATGTCCATGGCCATCACGGTGATCGTGGTGCTTGCCACCGACAATCTGGCTTACGGTGTTGGTGTCGGGATTGCCCTGTATGTGGCAATGCTGATACTTAAGATGTTTATCGTCAATGAAAAGGTTATGCTGGGCATAGCATTCGGTCTGCTGGGCGCTGCTATCGCTTCCCTTGTTGTAACACTTCTTGCCAGAGCCGGTGGCGGACCGGGTATAGCACTTGTAATGTTTATCTTTTCAGCCTTTGGTATTGCCGTAGCCTCACTGGTCAGAAATGAGATGATGGCCGGAAAGGGCATGAAGGCAATATCTACGATCATTATGATAATATGTGCGGCTATAGGAACTGCCGGAGTGGTATTTATGTACGTATAGTCAGCTGAATCGTATTGTATTTCGCTGATCGAATTATTTTAAAAACTTAAAAAACTCCCTTTTTGCAAATAATAATAAAAAGGTGTTGCAAAAAGGGATTTTTTAATTTATAACTATTAGATACATGCTTTTTGCAGCTATTTATTTGCATTAAGCCTTTATTTTTTTATAACGGGCGAAAAATATGAAAGGAGTATATCGTAATTGAATCTGTTTGTATTGTTCAGCTTTCTTGTTACGTTTGCCTGCGGATGGTTAAATGTGGAGTTTATGCTTGATTATGCACCGTTTCTGGTTACCCATCAGACAGGAAATGCAACAAGGATAGCGCTTGCTCTCACACAGGGAAACGCCATGTTGTTTTGGAGTCTCGTAGGTGTTATATGCGCTTTTATAGTAGGATCCGCCCTCGCCGGATTCATAAATCCAAGAGGTGATATGAACTTCACCCCCATTTTCGGGATATGCTACATCATTTTATCCGTGGCACTGTTTTTCTTTGCCTGGTTTACCGGCGGCGGATATATATTTATCCTTTACGGAGCTTTTATGTCCGGCTACCAGAACGGATTTCTTACACAGTTTAAGGTCCGGGTCAGCCACCTTTCGGGTATATCATCCGATGCCGGCATAGAACTGGGACGTTTCTTTAAGGTATT
>CACZTF010000185.1 GCA_902784025.1 uncultured Lachnospiraceae bacterium | reverse complement strand
TCCCGAATTGTTTTCTCAATACATTAAAAGGATGGAAGAAGGCATAATATATAAAAATACTGATGGCAAATTAAAGATAGAAAAAAATAACGATAAGCTTGTTGTTAGCGAAATTGATGGGGAGTCTGTATCAGAATATATTGAAACGTTTACCGATGGTTTCCTGGAAGGATTGGAAATGAGTACCGGTTATAGTAATCAGTAAAAAAATAATAAGAAAAATATATCAACGAGGATATATATCATGAAGAAGAAAGGTTTATTGATAAAAATAGGAGCTATAGGTGTGATTGCGGCAGCAGGTATTTCTCTTGCAGCATGCGGATCAAATGCTGTGGATGAGACAACTACGACTTTGACCGCTACAGTTGATCCTGCTGTGAATACGGTTACGGGTACTACAACGGAAAGTACAACAGCTATAATTACAGAAACGGAGACGACAAAGGGAGCAGATCTTGGGCATGAGGGGAGTACAGTTATTGAGACTGAACCATTGACAAACAGTTATATTATATCTGATTCTGATTCGAGAGTTTTATCCAAAGATGACCTGAAAAGTTTAGATGCAAAAACACTCCGACTGGCCCGTAATGAAATATATGCACGTCACGGATATATCTTTAAAGATCAGTCACTTCTGGATTATTTTAAAGGGAAGAGCTGGTATGAACCGGCAGTAAAGGCCGATGATTTCAGAGATACGGTTCTGAATGATTATGAGGTAAAAAATATAGGTCTAATGACTGAATTGGAAAAAGAACTTAATGGAAATACATCCGGAAATAGTGATACAGATAAAATACTTGGGGAAATAGAAGGGTCTGTATGGGTGACTATTGGACAAAGTGGTTATATAAAGCACATTTTCCATGAAGGAGTGGATTCAGTATATGAAACTGTTTTAGATGGCAATGGAACAGGTACTGAAAATCACAGACATATCAGTAGCATTAAAATAGAAAACATAAAAAAATTTGAAAAAGGAGAGTATCCGGAAGATAGTGCGGGATATATTCTTTATCTTGAAGGAGGACAAACATTCTTCTATTTCCTGAATGATAAAAATACACTTGTATCATCAACCCCCGAAGATTTTTCAGGAGGTTACAGCGGTTCTTCTTCTTTGGGAAGGACGGATATGAGCGTTGAAGAGTTTTTATCAACTGTAAAATAACGTAGTTGTATCATCATTAATTGATACCAAAACAACGGGTTATATATACTTTAGATAACAAAGGTTCTTTGCTTGGCAATATGAACGCTTATGATCAGTTTTGATCATATTAAAAAATATAACTATAGGAAATTTTGTATATTTCCAAGCTTAAGTATAAGGAGGAAGTGACATGTTAAAGAAAGCAAGATTAAAAATAGCCGCATGGAGCATCACAGGTGTCATAGGAGCGGGGAGTCTGTTTTCGGGAATAGCCGCACAGAATGTCTATGCCCAGGAAGATGCAGCAGTTGGATCGGTAAATGAAAATACGGTGGATTCCGGAAGCACAGAAATCTCTGATCAGAAAAATGATATTCAGGATTCTTATTCAGATATTACTGCAGACAACTTGCAAAGTGATTCTGTAACAGAAGATAATGAGAGAAATAATTCTTCGGAAAGTCCGGAACAAAACAGTCCCGATATAGAAAAAGGTACAGAAGAGGAAAGACCAGAAGATCCTGCCAAAGAGATTACGACAGGATCGGATAATCAAAATAATGATGATGTAAAAGAGTTTTCAGGCACGGGCGCCACTAAAGATACTAAAGCCGTACAGGCAAAGAAGAACGGCTGGGTGAAAGTAAAAGGCGGTTACAAATATTATAAAAATGGAAAGGCTTACACCGGCTGGCATAAGATGGGCAAAGCTGAAGGTGAAAAGACAGAACACTACAGCTACTTTGGAAAAGATGGAATTGTAAGGACGGGGTGGCAATCCATGGGAAAAGGCACCAAGAATTCCTATGGAGAAAAAACAGCGAAGCACATGTGTTACTTTGGAAAAGACGGCTGGCTTAGGACAGGGTGGCAGTCCATGGGAAAAGGTACAAAAAATTCCTATAGAGAAAACACAGCAAAGCATATGAGTTATTTTGGAAAAGACGGCTGGCTTCGGACAGGCTGGCAGTCCATGGGGAAAGGCACGAAGAATTCCTATGGAGAAAACACCAAAAAGCATATGAGTTATTTCGGAAAAGACGGCTGGCTTAGGACCGGCTGGCAGTCCATGGGTAAAGGAACAAAGAATTCATATAATGAAAACACAGCAAAGCATATGAGTTATTTTGGAAAAGACGGCTGGCTCAGGACAGGATTGCAGTCCATGGGTAAAGGTACCAAGAACTCATATAATGAGAATAGCAAAAAGCATAAGAGTTATTTCGGAAATGACGGTTGGCTCAGGGTCAGTCAGAAAGTGACCGTAAACGGTAAGAAATACAAAGCGGACGGAAGAGGCTGGCTTAGCGTTTTTCATGAAGAAAATGATGTTTTAATGAAGTATCTGAAAAAGATATATAATGGTGCAAGTTATTATCATCAAGGATATCCTTGTCATTTATCCTCAGGATTAATTTATAAAAAATATGCTATAGCTGATATCAACGGAGATAATAAAAATGACCTGATTATTTATAATCGAACAATGCTGGCACCTAATGGTGAGTATTATTATGATGATAAAAGAGGATATGGTTTTTTTGAATTGTTTACAGTTGACTCTTCAGGAAACATAAATGAGAATCCCTACAAAGGACTTCTTCACCAGGATAGTTCTTTTTCTGATACCAAGATAGAATTCTTCAATAACGGAGTATTAAAAATAAAGGAAAAGCTTGTACGTCATAATGAATATATTCTCTTTGATGAATATATTCCCTTTAATAAAACGATCAGAACAAGCTTAAAGGCAAACAAAAAAAATGGAAAAGACTATTCACCCTATAATTATTATTATGAATATGGTACGTTTAGTGAAACGGGAAGTGGAAAAACACTTTATGGATATTATTGTGGTTTAACCGGTGGA
>CACZTF010000184.1 GCA_902784025.1 uncultured Lachnospiraceae bacterium | reverse complement strand
TCCTGTGAAGATCGCCGGTCTGCCTCAGCCCTCAGCTTCTCTGTAGCTTCAGTAACCTTATCCTCCTCAAGCAGTACCGTCTTATTTTCTTCGTCAATAAGCTCTGTTTTCGATCCTTCTTCATCAAGTAAGACAGTCTTATTGTCTTCATCGAGAAGAACGGTCTTTTCTCCGTCTTCATTTTTGTTTTTATTATTATCAGCCATTTCAGTCCCCTTATATTATTACTCCGATTGCCGAATAGTTGTCTGCATTTTTATCGATACCGGCATCCCTTACATTTGTTTCCATAGCGGTTATCCAATCCTTTGCTCCTGAAAAACCGGCTAATGCCTCTGTCATATCATCCTCATCCACATATTCCCAAAAACCATCGGAACAAAGAAGGAAAGCATCTCCCTTTGACAATTCGCAAACCTCGGATATTTCCAGCTGAAGCTCCTTGTCACCACGGCCTATGGCACGCAGCAGCTTGCTTCTGTCCGGATGATTTCTGATCTGCTCTTCTGTTATCATACCGGCATTAAAAAGGGTCTGGGGCACACTGTGGTCTGCAGTGCGCTCCTTTAAGACTCCGTTTTTAAAATAATACAGGCGGGAATCTCCGACATGACACCACTGTGCCTTATTGCCTGTGATGAGGAGAAGAACAAGCGTAGTATAAGAATCTCTTATACCGTTTTCTTCTTTGTACTCAAGAAGTATTTCCTGGCAAACATGCACAGCGTAGCTTAAGAAATCTTCTCTGATATCCTGTTCTAACGTAACCTGTGAAAGATCAACTGTCTTTTCATCATCAATATCCTGCTGATCTTTTTTATGAAGATCGTTACGGAACAGTTCCTTTAAAACTTCATGTACGAAAAGCGAAGCAAGACGGCTGTCGGCGTATCCCCCAAGTCCGTCGGCTACCGAAAAAAGATAATTATCACCTTTCTTCAGACAAAGTACGCTGTCCTGATTCTGCTCTCTTCCCCCTTTATCACAAACTTCGTAAAAATCGATCATTTTGACCTCTCATATCAAATATGTATCCTTATGGTTACATTCGAAAGTCTCAACTCGTCTCCGTTGTTCAGAGCTGCCTCTTCACCTTTATCAAGACGCTTTCCGTTAATAAACGTACCATTTGCAGAATCCTCGTCGCGAACATACAGCTGTCCTTTATCTACGTCTGCCCGTATACGTGCGTGCAATCTGCCCATGGTGTTATCATTTGAAAGCTTCAGATCAGCTGTGCCGCCGGAACGTCCTATGGTAAACTCATTTTTGTCAATATTTATCTCTTTGTCGTTATCATTAATCCTTACTTTAAAAATGCTCTTTGCATTACCGGAAACCGCCCCGGGACAGTCAGGAACTGATACCTTAAATTCTTCTTCCGCAAGTTTTAAGATATCCCCGTCTTTTAATGATACCTTACCCTCAATTCCGGGAGTAAGCTGCGTACCGTTTACGAAGGTATGGTTGGAAGAATTAAGATCTTCCGCATACAACGTCCCTCCCTGATTTGTCAGCTGGACATGCCTGCTGCTCACTGCAGGATCATCCACACGGTATTCTGCCTTTTCACGGGAACGTCCCATTACGAATATATCTTTTCCTATCTCCACCTTTTCTCCTGTAGAAAGTCTTACAAGGAAAGGGTGTGATGCTTCAAGCAGAAGGGTTTTTCCATCGTCTTCCTCTGCCCCGGCTCCCGGCGAAAACTCGATCTCTGCATCAGGACGCTTAAGCATTGTTACAGGCTCTTCATCAGTTAACGGAGCAGTGTGTGAAGTTTTTCTGACTTTTTCAGCTGTACCTGATGTTGCTGCAGAACCTGATCTACCTGCTGTATTTGCAGCTCCCGTTGCTGCTGTCCCGGCCGTGCCTGCTGCATTTGCCACCCCGGCTGCTGCTCCTCCTGCAAAACTACCCGGCGATCCTGCTGTGCCTCCTGCATTGCCCATATTATTTCCGTTTACAGGATCATACGCCGGTCCGTCTGTTCTCACATTAAATGCCGCACCATTAGGAGCCTGTCCGTTTGCAGCATTATTTCCTTGTGAAAAAGATCCTGCACCGTAATTATTACCTGAATAATTTCCGCTATTATATCCCTGACCGCCGTAAGCTGAACTTGAAGCCATGCATTTTGAATGTGTCTGGTATGTACGGATAATGACTAATATCTGAGCCGCCAGTAAGACACAAGTAATTATTATATTTATTACAAAAAACACTGCGGCTGCCATTAGC
>CACZTF010000183.1 GCA_902784025.1 uncultured Lachnospiraceae bacterium | reverse complement strand
GAATAAAAATCACCGGCCGCATCCATTACAGATCCTCCCAGGTGATCATACCATATACATAAAACAAAAGAGAGTAATGCAGCCACAATCAAAGTGATAGCCAGTACAAGAACAGTCTTTTTCATAATAAATATAATCCTTCCTAAAAAAATGAAATGGAATCAGCAGGGCTCTAACCGTGCTGATCCCATTTCATTAATATTTCCACAAGCTACACCTTATGTGGAATGAAATTTGTTTCATTTCTTTACTTAGCCAACTCAGGGGACTGCCCGAGCATTTCAGCCAGTTTACGTGCTTTTCTATATCCACCGGTAACGGCAAGGATGATACCTGTCTTATCGTGTCTTATAAAATACTTGTCTTCCGTATCACAAGATCCGTTTGGATTCACTGTTACTATTCCACCGGTTACTGACTCAAGATTTTTCATTTCGATTTTCTTCTCATTCATTTTCATTTGTTTCTCCTCCAATGTCTCACCAAACTGTTTTTATTGGTGTTTTTGTTTACTCGCACAGTATATGAGAAGCACCGTCACAGAAACGTCACAGCATGCTTGTAAGTTTCCTATTAATTGACTTTATCTTGTATTTCGCTTAAATAGTGCCGACTTTTCATTTTGCCTGCTGAAAAAATCGATAAGCATCTCCTGCCAAACAGGCATCCTAATATAATTGTCATTTCCATAGATTATAAGCCGGATCTCAATCGCATATGCATATTTTCCTATATTTATGGCATCATCGCCCTTATACTCACTATCAACAAGTCCTATCCCATACACCTTTAATTTGTCATATTCATGAGGTACCTCGATGATACTCTTATAATCCATATAACTGCCTGTTTCTTGCATGCATATCTGAATCTTGGCTGTCTGGTCGCACAGTGCCCTTATGATACCAAATATCGGTCTGTCAAAATCACTTATTCTTGTTCCTGTTCTTATCATTTCCCGATTCCTTCCAAATGCCCTTTTATATTTCGATACATTTCTGTTCCTGCTGCTCTTCCAAATGTCTTTAACATAGTTACATACCTGACTTTTGCTTCTTTAGTTTCTTTAAATATATATACCGCCCTTTCTATGTCTGCCGTATTATATTTGTTACCGGCAAGCCGACTGATCATATCCTTGTCGCTGCGTATCTTTGCAAGTTCATCCATTATGTGTTTGAAATCTACATTACATTTCTTTTTTGTGATATAGCCTCTTTTTGTATAGCTAATCTCAGCCGCTACGAACGCTTCCAAAATATTTTTTGCCCTGTAGATCACAACATCATTACGAACTTTTCTTGCATAATCCTCTAATGCGCCATATCCGTTGTCATTACTTATAATACTAATCCTACTGGTATCACTTCTGTTTAGTACTGCGCCTACGTAGGCAGATATCTGGAAGTCCATGGCATTCTTCTCCCTGGTTGCACAATAAAAAGTATCAATGTATGCCTTAGATGCCAGAATATCCTTCCGTACCTCTTCTGTTCCTATATGTGCAGCTGCAGAAAGAAAAATCCTGATCTCCGAATCTTCCGCCGGAAGTTCTATTCCAACAAGTCCCTGTATCCCCACATTTTCAAGATCAACAAAATAATAATTTTTCATAATCACTCTAAAAAAGTCAGATTTTCAGAAGGTTCATTACCAAAGCAGTCATTATATCCTTTTCTTTCGGATCAGACTCCGCGATCATAAGCGTGATTGCAACAAGCGCACCATCACTGATCACCTTGCGACCTTCCTTAAATAGTGCGTTATTCCTGCTTAAGAATTCCAAAAATAATGATGCTGCTATCCTCTTACATCCATCCGCAAAGGGATGATCCTTTATCATGAAGTACAAAAGGTTTGCTGCCTTCTCCTCCAACGTGGGATAAACCTCTCCGCCGAAAACATCCTGATATACTGCCGCAATGATTCCCTCAACCTTACCTTTTTCCCTTTCTACTCCAAACACATCGGTCTTGAAAGTATCTTCCATGTGATCGACCATTCTCCGGCAGTCAAGGTATGTGATGCGATATATG
>CACZTF010000182.1 GCA_902784025.1 uncultured Lachnospiraceae bacterium | reverse complement strand
CCAACCATCTGACTCTTTAAACCCTAGTGGTATATTATATCAGACCGGCCCCCTCAAGGGTAGGGGCCCTTAAAACAGACGCTTTTGCCCGAATCTCACTGCTGATTCTTTACATAAGACATATAAAACATGTTTTCAGCCTCTTCGTCTTATCTGTCCCCATATTCTTGCCGCCTTTTTACATAACTTATAATAATCAAGTTTCATTTTCCCTTAAACGTTATTAACGTCCTGAAATCTTGCTTTCCCTTTACATAAATTCAAAATATCAAAGGTCTCCGGCCACTTAAACATCAGCACGGTCTTGTAATTTTGTTTTCTCTTTACATAATTCAAATAATTCAACTTTTCAGCCTCATTAAACGACAACTCCTCTCAAGAAGCTTGTTTTCTTCATCTTATGTCACCCCACAGCAAGCTATCGTCTTTCTAACAGTCCCTTTCGTCCGGTTCTTACTGCTGATCCTTTACATAACACGAAAATAACATGTTTTCAGCCTCTTCATCGTCTTATTTGCTTCCATTTTCTTGCCTCCATTTTACATAACTCATAATAATCAAGTTCCATTGCTCCTTAAACGCCATTACCGCCCTGAAATCTTGCTTTACCATTACATAATTTATAAAATTCAAGTTCCATAGCCCCTCAAACAGCAACGATATCTTAAAAGCAGCCTCCTGTTTTTACATAACTTGAGAATTTCAAGTTCTTTCCCTTCCAAACTCTTATCTCCCACAACAGCCAGGATCAACTCTTCATTTTTCTTTATTACATGCTATAATGGTCAGCATCTAAAATCTTTTCTTTACTGTCGCAATCGACAGTCACATCTAAATTCAAAGGAGTCTGTCTATGGATCAAGAATTTATTCTGAAAGCTTATCAGAACATCAACAGCAGGATAAACTATTTATCACAGGAAATTTTAAAGCTTCCTGATGGCCGCCTGACTATTATGCCAAACGGAAAGAATACACGATGGCGATATACAAACGGTCGAAAAAAGAAATACCTTAGCAAAAGAAATGACAGAAGAATCGCCTCCGAGCTTACGCAAAAAGAATACTATACCCTGCAATTGATATCGCTTGAAAGGCAAAGCGAACTATTAAAAACCTGTATAGAAAAACAAAAGAGGGACGACATGAAATTGCATGAAACATTTTATGATAATCCCGAGATAAACAAACTTTTATCCGCAGCCGGAAACTTCTCTGATCCTTCTCCTGATATCAACGCCTGGCTCACAGAGGAATACACCTCCAATCCATTACATCCCGAAAGTAAAAAGCACAAAACAAAATCCGGTATATACGTGCGATCAAAATCAGAACAATTATGGGCAAATATGCTTTTTGATAATCATATTCCTTTCAGATACGAAGCAGAACTTGCTCTCGAAAACAGTAAATACTATCCCGACTTTACAGTATTGCATCCCGGATCATTTACGCTTTTCTATATAGAGCACTTCGGAATGATAGATAAAAACGATTATCTGATACACAACCTCAGTAAACTTAACAACTACATCTCTTACGGAATAGTTCCATCGGTAAATCTTATCTGTAGTTACGAGACAACAGATCATCCTCTTGATCCCGGATATGTACAGGAGCAGATCAACTATTATTTCAAGCAGGATATATAATAATCTTGCAGATCAAAAAAACTTTGCATTACAATCCATTACCTTTTTGTCTGCCGGAAAGGTCTGTAAAGATGATAGAATGTAGCTCATATTTGTTGCAAAGACATAGTAGCTCAGAAATAATAAATCCCGACGCCGGGATGCGTCGGGACTCATTATTTAAACAAGGATTAAAATGACGGATGCACTCTTTCGTATTCTTTTCCCAAAACCATATCTATCAATACCGTCTTTTTCTTCCATCGAAGTTTCTTTACGATCTTGCTTTTTTGAGCTTCTGTCATTTCGATATTCTCATAGCTGAGAATTCTCTCTATGATCTCAGGTTTTTCAAGTGCATCAAGTTCATCACGCATTTCTGCCATATATCTTTGCCATTCCTGCGCAACTATTCTGTCACTCATTTTTTCTCCTTTCCATAATCCAACGGATTACCTTTGGATCACTTCACAACTATCTCACAGCATCCTGATGAGAATCCATCTGCTGAT
>CACZTF010000181.1 GCA_902784025.1 uncultured Lachnospiraceae bacterium | reverse complement strand
ATCCCGTTTAATATAAAGGGATAGTAGTCCTTTTTCACATGACATCCGTCATTGGAGTAATCCATAGATAAGTAATCCCCGTCTTTTAATACATCTGATACATTTATATATCCGATCCCTGCAGCTTCAGCGCCTTTCTTTACAAGATCATTTATACCATCCAGATCTTTCTGTGATATATAATCCGCACCGCTGCTCTCATATTCTTCAGAAACCGGTATCTCTGAAACAGCATATATATTAGCAGAAGGGTTGTTATCCTTTAATTCCTGCAGTAATGCTATGATAGAATCTGCTGACTCCTGGGCTGTTCTGTCCTCACTCATATTATCATCATCAAAACCCAGCATAACAAAAATCTTTGCAGGTTTTAAAGCAGAAATATCTTCTGTCAGATCCATGGCTTTCGAAGCGGTCATAAAGCTTGCGGAAAAAAGTCTGGAAGAATCCAGGTATCCATACTCATCAATACCGTAAACAAACATATCGCCGACAAATACAGCATTATCGTAATATTCACCGGAAGTAAACTCTTCCTCTTCAGGCTCCCCTGACAATGCTCCTCCCTTGCTGTTTCCGGAGGAAGTTTCTTTTTCTGATGTATTCTCTGTCTCTGATGAAGAACCGGAATCCTTTTGAGCATCTTCCGATGCACTTGTTTCAGAATCAGCTACATTACTTCCGGACCCGGCGGAAGAAGTTCCGGCAGCCGTATCCGAACCGCTTTTTGCGTTTCCTTTTCCTATACCCGCAGCTATAGCTATTATGGCTATGATCGCAGCTGCGGCGATACAAGCGGCAAGAATCTTGCTGCCATATCTGCGCCAGCGCCTCTGACCTCTGTTAATACGTATTCCTTTATCTACATATTGTCTGCTCATCGATCCACTCCTGATATTATAATCTCACCTGATACAACCCTGCTGAATGTACAGCCGCAGGTTATGTTAAACTTTATCTTTCAGCCATAACGATATTTACTGCAACTGATCGCTATGCTTAGCGTCTTAAAATTCTTCACCGACATATTATAGCACTTTTTTAAAAAGCGTGCATTTTTTATTAAGTATATTTCAGTGAAAATAATCATAAACCTTTTTGGCAGCGGATATATTCATCCCGGATACCTTTGAAAGCTCATCCACGCTCCTGGTCCTTATCTGTTCCACATCTCCAAAAGCTTTAAGGAGCGCTGTCCGCCTGACCGGCCCCACTCCCGGTATATCATCGAGCACGGACCTCACCTGTGCTTTTCCTCTCCTGCTTTTATGAAACTCGATCGCAAATCTGTGGGCTTCATCCTGTATACGGGTGACAAGCTTAAAGCCCTCGCTATGAGTATCCAAAGGCATTTCCTTACCGTCATAAAGAAGTCCTCTTGTGCGGTGAAGATCATCCTTTACCATCCCTGCCACCGGTATGTCAATACCAAGTCCTGATAATACCGATAACGCGATATTTACCTGACCCTTTCCGCCATCCATGAGGAGAAGATCCGGGATAATATCAAAAGAAGTGTTTTCACCGCTGCTGCCTGACAAGGCTCTCTTAAATCTTCTTGTGAGGACTTCTCTCATACTCCCGTAGTCATCCGGACCTTTTATCGTTTTTATCGTAAATTTCCGGTAATCATGTTTTTTAGGTCTCCCTTTTTCAAAGACCACCATGGATCCCACTGACTCGATACCGTTTGTATTGGAAATGTCATACGCTTCAATACGGTTTATCTCCTTTAGACCGAGAACATCAGATATTTCCCTGAGGGCACCTGTCGTTCTTGCCTCCTCTCTTTTCAGCTTTTCTGCATCATTTTTCAGTATAAGAGATGCATTTTCGGATGCAAGGGACACAAGACGCTCTTTTTTTCCCTTTAACGGAGAAACAATTGTAACTTTCCGGGACTTAAGACCTGAAAGCCATTCCCCGATCAGGTCTGCATCCTCAGGCTCATCACTGACCAGGATACTTGAAGGTATATACGGAGTGCCTCCGTAATACTGTTTCAAAAAAGAAGAAACTATCACCTCTCCGGGTTCATTCTGTGCGATGGTCATGTGAAAATGATCCCGCCCCAAAAGTTTTCCGTTTCTTATGAAAAACACCTGGACAACCGCATCTGAGCCCTCCGCTGCATATCCCACAATATCCCTGTCAGCTCCGTCATCCTCTGTGATCTTTTGTTTTTGTGTTATGTGATCCACATTTGCAATAAGATCACGGTACTTGGCTGCTTCTTCAAAGTCCAGTTTTTGAGACGCCGCCTCCATTTTTTCTTTAAGTCTTTTTATCAAAGGCTCACTGTTACCTTTGAGAAACCTGATTATCTCATCTACAGATTCCCTGTACTCATCCTGTGAAACATTTCCCGAACATGGAGCACAGCATCTTCCGATATGAAGATCCAGACATGGCCTTTCTTTTCCAATGTCCCGGGGCAGACGTCTGCTGCATGTTCTTATCTTATAAATACTGCACAGGAGATCTATGA
Source organism: uncultured Lachnospiraceae bacterium (assembly GCA_902784025.1). Taxonomy (GTDB): domain Bacteria; phylum Bacillota; class Clostridia; order Lachnospirales; family Lachnospiraceae; genus UBA4285. Next base: position 11,094 of record CACZTF010000181.1, on the reverse strand, counting down.
TCTCTTTTACCGCAAACGATGATGTGTACGGACCAAAATACCTGTTTGAATCGTGTTTAGCGTCTCTTGAGAGCATTACTCTCGGAAAAGTTTCTTTAACAGTAACCTTGATAAAAGGATAGGATTTATCATCCATAAGCATGGTGTTATACTTAGGCCTGTTCTTTTTTATCAGATTCGACTCAAGTACCAGGGCTTCAAGTTCTGAATCAGTAACTATATATTCGAAGCGTCTGATGTGTTCCACCATACGCGCTATCTTAGGAGAGAGATTCCTGCTTCCCTGAAAATACTGGCGTACTCTCCTCTTCAGGAACTTTGCCTTGCCTACATATATGATCTCATCACTTTCACCATGCATAAGATAACAACCGGGTACATCGGGAACTTTTTTTAATTCTTCGCTTATATCGAACATTTTTATTTAAATCTTAAGCAAGTCTGACGGAATTATACCTGTCACATCAAATCCTTAACAACAGATATCACATTCTCAACGGTAAATCCAAACTTCTCAAAAAGCTCTCCTGCCGGTGCAGATGCTCCGAATGTGTCCATGGATATGTTTCTTCCGTCAAGGCCGGTGTATCTCCCCCATCCGAATGAAGAAAGAGCCTCTACTGAAACTCTCTTTCTGCAGTCAGAAGGAAGGATGCTTTCTTTGTATGCTTCATCTTGTTTTTCGAAAAGTTCCATGCATGGCATACTCACTACACGCACGGATACTCCTTCTTCTTCAAGTTTTTTGGCCGCATCCACACAAAGAGCCACCTCTGACCCCGTACCTATAAGGATCACATCAGGATCTCTTTTACTTTCGCTGATGATATATGCTCCTTTACCGATATCCTGCGAAGAATTCTCCTGCTGCTCAAGATTTTGCCTTGTGAGCACAAGTGCCACGGGCTCATCATTTTTACTCATGGCATACTTCCAGGCAGCTGCCGTTTCCCGTCTGTCACAGGGTCTTATCACGGAGATTCCCGGCATGGCACGAAGCATAGCCAGCTGTTCAACAGGCTCATGTGTGGGACCATCTTCGCCTACACCTATGCTGTCATGGGTAAACACATATGTTACCGGCAGCTTCATAAGTGCAGAAAGTCTCGCCATAGGCTTTACGTAATCTGAAAACACAAAAAATGTTGCACAAAAGGCCCGCAGTCCTCCATGGAGTGCGATACCGTTACTGATCCCTGCCATAGCTGCCTCACGTACGCCAAAACGGATATTCCTTCCCGAGAAATCTTCCCTGCAAAGATCACCTGCTTCTTTCATATACGTCTTGTTGGACGGGGCAAGATCCGCTGAACCTCCGATGAGATTAGGTACTGCGTCTTTGATCAGATTAAGGATCACACCTGAAGAAGAACGGGTTGCTTCAGCTTTATCAGGCACTGCATTATACTCCTCAGACCCGAAAAGCTCATCGGGAACGATGCCTTCATGATAAGCATCCCATTTCTCCCTCAGCTTAGGAAATTCCTTCGAATAAGCTTCAAAAAGCTCATCCCATTCATCATGTGCTTCCTTACATCTGACGATCTTTTCTTTATAATGCCCGTAAACCTCATCAGGCACTTCAAAAGCAGTATTGGAAGGCCAGTCAAGTTCCTTGCGCAAAGCTGTAATGTTTTCAGCACCAAGGGGTTCCCCATGGGCCGAGGCATCCCCCTGCTTTGCAGGACAGCCGTATCCGATCTGCGTTTTTATTATGATAAATGAAGGTCTGTCCGTATCTGCCTTTGCCTTATAGATAGCATCCTCTATCTCATCCGGATCATTTCCGTTATGTACGGTAAATGTATGGAACCCGAAAGCCTCCATGCGTTCAGAGATATTTTCGGTAAATACCCCGTCAGTACTTCCTTCTATACAGATATTATTGGAATCATAAAGCACTATGAGCTTATCAAGGCCCAGCTCTCCGGCCAGAGAAAAGGCCTCTGATGAAATACCTTCCATCATACATCCGTCACCGCCGAGCACATATGTATAATGATCCACTACCGGATAATCCGGACGGTTAAAAACAGCCGCCAGATGCTTTTCAGCAAGAGCCATACCCACTGCCATAGACATACCCTGTCCCAATGGTCCGGTGGTAGCCTCAACACCCGTTGTATGACCATACTCCGGATGTCCGGGTGTAAGAGAGTCCATCTGTCTGAAATTCATCAGCTGCTCTTTATCCATTCCTTCATATCCGAATAAATGGAGCAGGGAATAGAGGAGCATGGAACCGTGACCTCCTGAAAGAACAAAACGATCCCTGTTCTTCCACTGAGGATCTGAAGGATCATGACGAAGATGATCCGCCCAGATCTCATACCCTATGGCAGCAGCCCCCAAAGGAAGACCCGGATGCCCTGACTTTGCCTTTTCGATAGCATCAGCAGACAATATACGAATGGCATTCACTGCCAATTGCCGGATGTCATCTTTGTTGTTACTCATATTTATTTTCTCCTTTGTTTTCTTTGTTTCTAAAAAAGATAAAAACTAAAAACGGGCTTTGACGGATCTCTTACTGTAAAAAATACAAACCCGTATCAATATCTGAAATCATCATTTGTAAGTACACTTACACTTTCATCCTGCCTCTTGGGACTTATACCCGTTTCCCTTTTGATACGCTTACGTGCATGAGCGATGGCATCATCCGTGAGTGCGTCCATGTCATCAATAGTGATCTTCGGTTCGGAAGCCCTCAACTCGTCGATCTCAAGATAAAGCGCCAGTGTTCCCTCATCATTTATCTGAAAACCTTTCTGACCTGCCAGATCCTTAGCGATCTCCACAAGCTCATCTGTTGTAAAGGGCCGCATATTTATCCTGTGGTTAAAAAGTTTAGGAAGAGCAGGATTTGAATTCATGAAAGACTCAATGCCGGAATCCGTATCCTCTGCGATCACTATCATCCTTCCGGTATCCTTTCTCATCACATCAACTATCTCTGAGATCACTTCAGGCTTTATGATACCCGCTTTCTCAATAACAAGAAATGATCCTCTGAGTTTTTCGGCAGATCTTGCAAAACCGTACTGGTTAAGATTCTCTCCAGTAGTTCTTATGATCTTTTTCTTTTTCTTAGGGTAGCTGATATTAACAGCCTTTGCGATAGTCTTAGCCAAAGCCGTTTTATCAACGGAATCCGCTCCGGCGATAATGATATTTCCGTTTCTGGAATCTTCTCTTGTTATCTCAACCGGAAGTGCCGCGATATATTCTTCTATCTGGGCATCGATCTCGGGCATGTCATAATATTCATCGAACATCCCTTTGATCTTTTCCCGCTTACCTTTAGGAAGATCTTCCCTAAGCACATTGTCCAGCTGGGAGGTATCCTGCTTGGACGTAGTGTCAAACCTGCGGGTACTCTTTCCCTCACTCTCATCATCTCCGTCTGAAGACTCGATTATCTCCCTGAGCATCTTTTTATCTATATGCGTTGTATCTGTAAATGTATCATCTTCATTTATGTTTATATCACCGTTTTCGGAAGCAGCTACAGCCTTTTCCACATCTGCTGTGCTTATGGGTGCGGTTATACGCTTCGTGATGATATCTGCAGCTTTATCGGCAGAGGTTATACCCTGTGCAACAGCGATCTCATCATCTGTCAGATGCGCTTCCACATGTTCTGCCGTTACTTTTTTAAGTTTCATCTTACCAAGGTCAGGTGTTTTTCCTGTATTCCTTTCCCTGGATTTTTTAGCTTTTTCATCAGGGATATCTTTTATCCCGGACTCTGATCCGGCCTCCCGGCCGGCATTTCTGTCTGCCATGATCTCTTCATCATACGTTAATACCGGCTCTTTGGGCGCCTTACTTCCCTGGATCTCTTTGAGTGCTTCTGCCTCATGAGGCTTCATTTCACTCGGTTTTTTGCCTGATCCTTTTATTTCTGCTGCCATAACAGTATCTTCTGTTTTGCTGCCTTCGAATATTTCTTTTGCTTTTCTGGCTTTTTCGTGAAGAACACCTCCTGTAACAGCTGCTGCCCCGGCAACTGCAGCTCCTGCCACAGCAGCTCCTGCAGCACCGGTCTTGCCGGATGTTTTATCAACAGGCTTTTTCGATTTCTTTTCTTTTAAGTCTTTTGAGTCTTTTAATACTTCTGCCGATACCTTTTTTGCTGTGTCTTTCTTTACGGAAGTTTCGGATTTCTCCTGTTCTTCTGTCTTCTTATCATCTTTTTTATCCGCGATATCTTTTTTATCCTTTATCCCGGAGTTCTTCTCTTCTGATGCATCTGATACTATTTCTGCCTCTGCCTCATCAGGTTTGTCTTCTTTACCGGAAACATCAGACTTCTTTTCCTCTTCTTTTGTATCTGCAACAGGATCTGTTTTTGTTCCTGCTGCCTGTAAGCTGTCATACTCACCTGAAATATACCTGACAAGGAGCGCTGCAGCATTTACCACATCCTCAGGCGCCTCTGTCCCTCTTACTGATATTTTATCTGAAAGCCTGGCACCTAAAAGAGAAAGAACGGCACTCTCAATGCGCAGCATTCTTTCCGAAGGATCGCTTGTACGACCTGCAGATTCCCTTACCGCTTCCGTACCGGCCGCCTCTAATACTGCTCCCAGTACAGTTTCCTCTCTTGGTCTTTCTTCAGGTTCTGAAGAAGCCGGAATACTCACTGCTTCTGCAGCTGATTCCATTTTTGCCGTACCTTTTCCTGTACGTATATCAAGATCGCGGCGGGCTGCATCAATAGCAAGCTGGATCTCTACATTGTGTTTTGCATTGGCTTCATTAAAAGGCTTGCCGCTTTCATCAGCCAGTTTTCTCTGTTCAGCCATAAGTCTGTCGTATGCTTCACTTTTTTCTTCCTTTTCCTCAAGCATACGTTCAAGCTCTGTCTTTGAGTATTCTTTTGTGCTCTGACCGCCGTATTTCTTCTCGCGGACATCTGTCATCCAATCGGTCATGTTCACCTGACCGTCGATCTGCTTTTCACCTGCATAAACTCCCTCACCGCGAAGAGCACTCTCATTTTCCAGTTCTTCCTTAACCTCGGCTGAAAGATTTTCTTTTATCTCAGGATCTATATCATGTCTGTCCTTATCCTGCATAACCTCTGAAGACCCGGCAACAACTGCGGCACCCGCTGCCGTATCAGCATCCTGTTCTGATGCAGCGATATCACCCGTTTCTCCGGATCCTTCTCCGGCTGCAGCCTTTATATCTGATGCAGGAACCTTTGCGGTCATTCCTGACCCTTCCTCGTCAAATTCCTCATCATTAAATACATTTTTTACAAGATTCCTTATCTTCCCCGCAGCCCCTGCTGCAACAGCACCGCCTGCTGCGGCTGCTCCTGCAGCAGCTGCAGCTGCAGCGCCTTTCTCGATAGAGGAAGCTTCTTCTTCAGGCTCTGCACCCAGATTTATCTGACCTTTAAGATCTACCTCTCCGGTCTTTGAAAGATCCTCTTCCTTAACCTTTGCTGAAGAAAAAAGCTTTTCCTGCTCAGGTGAAAGACCGGCTCCCGTTTTTTTCTTAAGCTTTACCGCCCCTTCGGCAAAATCCCCGTCTTTGAACCACAGTGCGATATTATCACAGACTTCGGCACACTTTTCATTTTCTCCGTTTTTTGCGTAAAGCTCTGCCAGTCTGTACATATACCTCTCATTGGGTTCTATTTCTTTAAACTCCTCCAATACCCTGATAAGTTCTTTGTCCGGTGCATTTTTTTCTCTCAGGAGATGGTATTCTAAAATATAACTGTCCGGCGCATTTTTTGATATCTGACAATACTCGTTAAAAACATCCTCGGCATCATCAAGATCTCCGGTCTTTATCAGAAGGTCAGTAAGTTTGTATACCAGTTTATTACCTCCGAGATTCCGGTTATATGCAAGTATCGCCATATCTCTGGCATTCTCAAGCTCTCCCAGATTCTCGTATGTATCTGCCATCATGGCAAGAGCATCCCAGCTTTTCACACTCTGCCAGTCAACACTGTCAGCCAGCTCTGCGGCAGCCAGGAAATCCTCGTTCCTATAGTAATTTTTGATTTCTTCGATTTTCGAATAATTATCATGTTTACTCACAGCTAATGCCCCTTTACGATCTTTAAAAAATTTTACGATTATTTTACGATTTTATTAATACACTCCGTATAATTCTATCATATGAAAAAACGCCTTGCAATCGCAAAACGTCTTGAATAAGTGTATTTTTTCTGATTTTTATCAATGCATGTAACCTGTCATGATACATTATCAGCCGGGGAGTGAGATCTCTCATAAACTGACGCGTCCTTCCAGCGCGCGCAGCAGCGTCACTTCGTCCACAAGTTCAAGATCACCTCCAACAGGTACACCGCTGGCGATACGGGTAACATTTACCCCTACAGGCTTAAGAAGACGGCTTATATACATAGCAGTGGTCTCACCTTCAAGACCGGAATTGGTCGCTACTATGACCTCCTTTATCTCTTCTTCGGACAAGCGTGTCATCAACTCCTTCAGTTTGATATCATCAGGGCCTATTCCCGTCATAGGGCTTATGGCTCCGTGAAGAACATGATACACACCTTCGTATTTCCCAATTCTTTCATACGCTGCCATATCACCTGTCTCTTCCACAATCATAATGGTAGATCTGTCGCGATTAGTGTCAGAACACACCGGACAGAGCTCGCTGTCTGTGAGACAGAAACATTTTTTGCAGTATCTTGACTTTTCCTTTGCCTCCGTAATGGCATCGGAAAGAGACTTCACCTTATCCTCCGGCATATTTATAATATAAAAAGCCAGGCGCCGGGCACTTTTAGCACCCACGCCCGGCAGACCTGCAAGCTCCTGTGTAAGGCGCTTAATATGGTCTGTAAATATCTCCATCAGAACATTCCTCCGCCGAGGCCGCCTGTTATCTGTGACATCTGTGTCTGTGTCTCCTGCTCGCACTTTTTAAGCGCTTCATTGCAGGCCGCAAGGATAAGATCCTGAAGCATTTCCACATCATCAGGATCCACCGCATCGGGATCTATCTCTACTTTTGTAAGTTCTTTGCGCCCGTTTACAGTGACTGACACAACACCACCACCTGAAGATGCTTCAAATTCCATTGTCTGGATCTCTGCCTGCTTCTCCTCCAGCTGTGCCTGCATCCTCTGCGCCTGCTTCATAAGCTGATTCATATTGCCGGGCATTCCGCCGCCGAAACCGCCTCTTCCTTTAGCCATTACACATCATCCTTTCTTTCATCCGGGAGTACAGGCATTTTTACAAGCTCATTTATCCCTTGTATCTTACCCAGTTCTCCTTTTTCTATCAATGTTAACTCAACAGGTATATTCATTTCTCCGAACATGACAGATATAAAATCTCTGAGTTCTTCAATGTTTGATCTTCCGTTTCCGGAATCTGCCTTCAGATTATCGAAATATGTTTGTGATTCTACCATAATTTCCAGTGTCTGTCCATCCTTCACAAGAAGCTTACAGTGCCTCAGTGTCCCTTCCACAAGTTTAGGAGTGTCAAACTCTTTTACCACCGTACCCCAGAAACTTACCACATTTTTCATGCTTTCGGACAATTCATCATACGTTGTCATGTTTGCAGAAAACTTTGATCTTTCAGGTGTTTCTGCATCTTTTTTCGGGATATCTGTCTGTTTTGTTTCCTCTCCGTATGCGTCTTTTTCCTGATCTTCCGGAATGTTTTTTCCCACTGTGATACATTCTGCTTTTACATTCTCAAGTCGCTCCATAACTTCACCCAGCTGTTTTTCCAGAGCCTGTATCCTCTTTTGTGCCGCAGCTTCCGGTTCGTTGTCTGAAACAGCAGGTCTTGTAAGGCGTATAAAAGCCACCTCTGTTATGGTCCTTTGCTGATTTGTATATCTGAGATCAGAAAGAAGTCCGCTTAATGATCTGATATACATAGACAGGGTATCTGCATCAGTAAGAGCGGCTTCTTTTTTCATTTTAGCCACATTTTCAGATGTATTTTCGATAACCTCTGAAACATCCTGATCCCCTGCAGCGGACAAAAGCAGAAGATTTCTCAGATAAGCTATAAAATCAGTGATAAATGTACTTATAACTCCACCGGATGATACCACATCATCAATACATTTTATACAACCTGCAGTATCAGTATCGATCACACAATAAAATAATTTTGAAAAAATATCAGTGTCCACAGCTCCTATGGCATTAAGCACACTGTCATAAGTGATAGTCTCTCCCATGGAATAAGATGCACATCTGTCAAGCAGCGAAAGGGCATCCCTCATAGCTCCGTCCGCTTTTTTTGCCAGATAAATACAGGCTTTTTCCTCTATATCAAGCCCCTCTTTTTCTGCAAGATCCCTGATCTGTCTTTTGATCTCATCTGCTGATATCCTGTGAAAATCATATCTCTGACACCTGGAAAAAATAGTAAGGGGTATCTTTGCAGTTTCGGTTGTCGCAAGTAAGAACACTGCATATTCCGGAGGCTCTTCAAGGGTTTTTAAAAGGGCATTGAATGCACCGGTAGAGAGCATGTGCACCTCGTCTATAATATAGATCTTTTTCTTCCCGGATGCAGGAGGGTACTGAACATCCTCCCGCAGTTCCCTGACATTGTCCACACCTGTATTAGATGCTGCATCAATCTCCCTGACATCCATAGACTCACCGGAAATGATACTTTTGCATGAGGGGCACTTGCAGCAGGGATTACCGTCCTTCAGATCTTCGCAATTCAACGCCGCAGCCATTATCTTAGCCACACTTGTCTTGCCTGTTCCCCTTGTTCCTATGAAGATATATGCATGTCCGGTCCTGTCACTTTTTACCTGGTTTTTTAAAGTAGTTACTACCGCCTCCTGTCCACGAACCTCATCAAATGTTCTCGGGCGCCATTTTCTGTAGAGACTTATATAGGACATCGTTATTTCTCCTGTTCTCTTTCATTCTCCTGCCTTTTTCAGATTATATGTGAATTTATCTTTAATCAACAAAAAACACCTCTGGCCAGTCTGACGAACTCACATATCTTCTCCGGATCCTTTAACCTGTCAGTCTCCACTCCGCTGCTCACATCCACTCCGTACGGTCTCAATTCGGAAACAACGGTTGAAATATTATTCAGGTTTAGACCCCCTGCAAGAATAAAGGGTCTCTTATAATTACCGATCAGGTCATGATCAAATGTAAGACCTGCACCAAAACCCGAATCCAAAAGCACCATATCTGCAAGGCTGCGCTCGGAATTCCTGAAAACATCTGCTGCCTGTGAAGGGGAAAGTTTTGGATCTATCTTAAAAACACGCCATATCTCACTATCCGGAACTTCAGACTTAAGAGTATCCATGTATGACTCATCTTCATCACCGTGAAGCTGGGCCACATCTATCGCTCCGTATTCCAGCATCTCTGCTACCAATGTGAATGGTGCGTTTACGAATACCCCCACTGCTTTTATACCGGAAGAAAGCTTTTGTCTCAGATCATATGCTTTAGCCGGTGTCAGACTTCTGTGACTTTTAGGGTAATCAATAATAAAGCCGCAATAATCGGGCTTTGCCTTATTTACAGCAGCTATGTCATCGTCCCTGAAGATTCCGCAGATCTTTATTTTAGGGCTGTATATTTCATCCATACCATTACCTGTTATGATGCAGGGTTTGCATTTGCGCCGGCTTCTTTCATACTGCGGATAAGATCCATAAAATCGCCCCTTTTTATAAGTATCTCTCCAACCAGTATGGCATCTGCACCGGCCTCAGCCGCCCTTTTGGCATCTCCTGCCGTTTCAAAGCCCGACTCTGCTACGAAGAGGATATCGTCGGGCACCTTTTTTCTTAAGGAAAAAGCAAGATCTTTATCCACGCTAAAATCGTTAAGGTTTCTGTTATTAACTCCTATTATAGACGCACCGGCCTCAAGAGCGTCATTTATCTCTTTTTCGTCATGACACTCCACAACTGCATCCATTTTTATACATTTACAGATGTCTAAAAAGTGCTTCAAAGTTTGTTTATCCAATATGGATGCTATAAGAAGGACTGCATCTGCACCGAGTATCCCTGACTGATATATCTGATATTCGTCTACAATAAAATCCTTGCGCAAAATGGGTATCTCTACCTCACGTTTTATACGTGACACCATTTCATCAGAACCCTGAAACCACTTAGGCTCGGTAACACAGGAAATGCAGTCTGCCCCTGCTACTTCGTAAGCCACTCCTTTGCTTAAATATGAAAAATCCTTTGAGATCACGCCCTTGGATGGTGATGCCTTTTTCAATTCGGCTATAAGGGAAAGCCCGGGCTTTGCGATCGTATCATAAAACTTACCCTTAAATTCAGGAATCTCACCTGCAAGAACATCGTCTATTTTAACCCTCTTAAGCCTTCCGCACTCAAGCTTCACAATTTTAAGCGACATCTCTTCATTTAATGCCACAACCCTTTCTTTAGAGTGATTTACTATTTCTTCCAGAATATTTTCAGACATGATATATACCCCCTGAGTTAATTATTATAATATCTTTATTTAACCAAACTGCATTTTTTCTGTAAACGTACTCCGAAACCTTTGACAATTTCCATTCGACATGTTCTTTTCAGCAAAAGTTCCTCAGACTATTCCTGTTTTGCCGGACATTCGAAGGTGTCATGACAAAGAATGGCACGTTTTTTTATATAAGTAAAGGCCTGATAAAAACTATTTTTCTCACCCGAAAGCGCCGCCGGTCTGTCTGGATTTCTCAACAACCTTGTCCAACTTCTCCCGTGCCTTACCACTGTCGATTATCTGCTGTGCCATGACCACTCCTTCTTTGAAATCCGCTGCCTTTCCGCAAACGTAAAGTGCTGCGCCTGCATTCATGCATACTACCTTATACTTGGCACCTTTTTCTTTACCGGAAAATATATCAAGGATCGCCTGCGCATTATATTCCGGTGTTCCTACCCTGACTTCCGATATATCACAGGGAACAAATCCGAAATCTTCCGGTGAAACTGTGTAGGTTTCTATCCGGCCATCGGTAATCTCACATATCTTTGTAGGCGCACAGATTGATATCTCATCCGTGCCGTCCAGGCCGTGAACGGTCATACCTCTTTTGATACCGAGGT
>CACZTF010000180.1 GCA_902784025.1 uncultured Lachnospiraceae bacterium | reverse complement strand
TACACCGAAGATAGCGCACATAGATGTTGTCTGATAGTTAAGCATACATGTGAACAGGCAAGCCATGAAGAACAGGAACCAGTATCTGCCGGAATTAATCTTTGTCTTGCAGAAAGTATCAAGAGCACCAACTGTAAGAAGGCAAGGATATCCGTAAAGAGCCCATTTCATCATTCCCATGTCTGCACTGAATACCATACCGCAGGCAACAGTGAACGCCATAGCCATGCAAGCCTTAACACCAAACTGTACATTGTACCACATATAACCTGCGATACAGATAAGGGAAGCGATCCATCCATCAGCAACCCAGATCTCTTCAAAACCGTTAGTAGCAAAATACATCCAGTTCTGCCACGTCCAATCCGAGGTATCGTAGCCGGCGTACCAACCTTGGTGAGAAGCGTAAACGCCTTCATAAATACCGCCTTCAGCACCAAGTTGCTGCGTTGAGTCGTTAAGTGCGGAAGCTTTAGGAACTGTTAACAGGTCTGTCTGATAACTTATCAGAACCAGGAACCAGCACATTGTGATCCAGGGGAAGGTGAATCCCGGAAGACCGTGGTGGTTTGAAAATCTGTTAATAAACAGCTGTAAAGGAACTACCAGAATACATCCTGCAAGAAGCCAAATCCAGGCTGTTGTCCAACTGCAAATTTCAGGACCATTACCATTATTGACTACCTGGAATGTGATAGCACCCATGGAAATCAGGTTCGGGCAGAAGCCGAAAAGACCTGACTTGATTGCATCTCTGTCGCAACCCATAAGGTAAGCGGTCAGATTTGCGAGGTTAACACCGATGATCGTGAAGATGAAATAACTCCAAGCTTCAAAAGTTCCTATCTGCCAGTTGAATGTCTCAAAACCGGTGATAAGGAATGAAGCAAGGAAGATCATACCCGAAATGGTGTTTTCGATAAATACAACCTGTGCGATTCCGTTAAAGAAAGCTTTTAACGGAGCAGGCATGCCTTTAATATCAACTCCCATGTCTTTAATCCTCCTATTTTTTTACTAAAAAAATGTCTAAATAGTTACCAGTCTGCTGTTCTCCTTTCATCTCTAAGATTCAAATTCTTGCTATCACAGTGATATTTAACACTGCAACCATTACAGGATCATAATAGATGTTACAGGTGATCATCAACTGTGATGTTTTAACATTTATTATAATTCTATAATAATTTATAATAATTTTATAAAATTAAAATAAATTTGTCAAGGGCTTATGACTATAGTTTATTAGTTTTTTCAATCTTTTTTTGAAGACGGCTGCTCTTGAAAAAAATTCGTAAAAAGTGCATAATAAAAAAGACCATGCGCTGTTTTATACAGTGCACGATAAGGAGGAGTATTGAATGAACAATGAAGATATGATGAAAATAACAAGTCTTGATCCCGAGCATCTTCACCAGCTGGTGGAACAGACTATGAAGATCAACAGGATAGACCCTAATCTTTATGTTGAATATGATGTAAAAAGAGGACTCAGGGATATGAACGGCAACGGAGTCCTTACCGGTCTTACCGAGATTTCCGATGTCTGCGGTACCCAGAGTGTTGACGGTAAAAAGCTGCCTGTGGACGGAAAGCTTTTTTATCAGGGATATGAGGTCAGTGATATAATCAGGAACTTCAAAGGAGACCGTTTCAGATTTGAAGAGGTAACCTATCTGCTTATTTTCGGAGAATTGCCCACACAGAAGCAGCTTGACGGTTTCGTAAGGGTTCTGGCAGATCTGCAGGAGCTTTCAGGTTCTTTTGTAAGTGATGTGATCATGAAAGCTACAAATGATAATATAATGAATTCCCTTATGAAAAGCGTACTGGCTTTGTACTCCTATGATGAGGCACCGGATGATATATCCGTTACTAATGTACTCCGTCAGTCCCTGCAGCTTATAGCTAAGATGCCTTTGCTTGCAGCTTATGGATTTCATTCTTACAGGCATATTCATCATGATGACACGCTTTTTATCAGAACATCCCAGAAAGGTCTTTCCACAGCCGAAAACATACTCCGTATGATCAGGGAAGATGGCAAATATACTCCGCTTGAGGCAGATGTGCTGGATACCTGTCTCGTTTTACATGCGGAACACGGAGGGGGTAACAATTCATCATTCACTACTCACGTTGTTACTTCTTCCGGAACGGATACATATTCGGCTATTTCGGCGGCCATAGCTTCTCTTAAGGGACCTAAGCACGGTGGCGCGAATCTAAAGGTTCAGCACATGTTCGCAGATATAAAGAAACATGTTAAGAAGTGGGATGATAAAGAAGAGATAAGGAATTATCTTCAAAAGATAGTGAATAAAGAAGCTTTTGATAAGACAGGTCTTGTTTACGGCATTGGACATGCGATCTATACTTTATCGGACCCCAGGGGAGTCATTCTAAAGGAATATGCCCAGAGACTTGCAAAAGAAAAGGGCAGAGAGGAAGAATTTGCTCTATATGATAACGTTGAAAACGAATCAAAGGCACTGATAGCAGCGAAACATACCATGTTCAAGCCTTTATGTGCCAATGTCGATTTCTATAGCGGATTTATATATTCCATGTTAGGTATACCCGAAGAACTTTACACCCCTCTTTTTGCTATTTCCAGAATATCGGGCTGGTGTGCACATCGTCTTGAAGAAATAGTAAATGCCGGAAAGATCATACGTCCCGCTTACAGATATGTGGGGCATCACAGAGAATATGAGCCCATAGACAAGAGAAACAACAAGGATATACAATTTGATTGATCATGGCAGATTATAAAGTTAAAATGACCGGTTCACCCATTAAAGCTGTTATAGAGGTACCGGGTTCCAAAAGCATTACTAACAGGGCGCTTTTAATAAGCGCTCTTTCTAGTGGAAGAAGTTTTTTAAAAAGAGTTCTTTTTTCAGATGATTCAAGGGTTTTTATGAGAGCGCTTCAGGATCTGGGGTTTTGTCTTATATCAGATGAGATAAAACATGAAACAGTGGTTGATGGCGCCGGAGGACTTTTGTGCGGAAGCTGTGGATCAGAAGAAAGCAGCATATTTAAACAGGTATCATTACAAAACAACAGATCGGAAAGAACTACTGATGATAACGGGGAACCCCTGACGCATCTTCCCGGTGCCGGTTATCCGGGAGTATATGCGGGAAGTGCAGGTACGGCTGCCCGTTTTTTAACTGCTCTTCTTGCTTTGTCAGATGGTGAGTATTTTATAGATGCCTCTGAACAGATGAAGAAACGTCCTATGCTTCCGTTGTTCAAAGCCCTCACGGAACTCGGAGCAGTCTTTGATTTTCCGGAAAAAGAAGGGTTTTTACCGGTAAAAGTAAAAGGAGCGTTTGCGGACGGAGAAGATATAAAGCGCGATACAGCGATCGTGGATTCGGATGAGAGCACCCAGTTTTTGAGCGCCCTGCTTATGATGTCACCTGTTATCGCAAAACGGACGGGACGACCGTTTCGTATAAAAGTAACCGGCAGCAGAGCAGAAGGGGCTTATGTTTCAATGACTCGTAAAGTGATGAGGGATTTTGGTGTTGGGACAGAGTTTGTTACAGGGAAGAATGAGTTCTTGATAATGCCTTCAGAATATTCTGCCTGCAGATATGAGGTGGAACCGGATGTTTCAGCGGCCTGTTATTTTTATGCAGCTGCTGCGATCACCGGCGGAGAGGTTGTCGTAAAAGGAGTACACAGTGATTCCTGTCAGGGTGATCTGCGGTTCCTTGATATTCTTGTAAGAATGGGCTGTACAAGAGAAGAAAAACCTGAGGGTATTATGATAAGAGGTCCTGAAGGGGGAAAACTTCACGGTATAACTGCAGACATGAAGGATTTTTCGGATCAGACAATGACATTGGCGGCGATAGCACCTTTTTGTGATTCACCTGTTGAGATAACCGGTATAGGACATATAAGGGGTCAGGAATCCGACCGTATAAGTGCTGTTGCGAATGAACTCAACCGTATGGGTGTACAGGTAGATGAGGGGAACTCCGGTCTGAAGATCTATCCGGGAACGCCCGTACCGGCTCATATAGAAACATATAATGATCATCGTATAGCTATGGCTTTTGCTCTGACAGGTCTGAGAAGCAGCGGAATAGTGATAAAGGATGCAGAGTGCTGTAAAAAAACATTTGAGGATTTTTTTGTGATTTTTGATAATATGATAAACGGCTAAAGTAAATATTCGTTGACAAGTCGGTCAAAAAAAAAGATAATGATTTGAAACGTATTATTTCCTATTTACAAATATACATAAGGAGAAAACCATGAGCGATAATATTGTAAAAGTTGATATAGTATCTGGATTTTTAGGGGCGGGAAAAACCACACTTATAAAAAAGCTCCTTTCAGAAGCACTTCAGGATGAAAACGTAGTCCTGATAGAAAATGAATTTGGTGAGATCGGCGTAGATAACGGCTTTTTGAAAGATGCCGGTATAGAGATAAAAGAAATGAATTCGGGGTGCATATGCTGTACCCTTGTGGGAGATTTTGCTACAGCACTCAAGGAGGTGATCGACACCTATCATCCTGACAGGATCATTATCGAGCCTTCGGGTGTAGGAAAGCTTTCTGATGTTATCAAGGCCGTGAATGATCTTGGTGTCGGGAATGTTCATGTGAACAGTGCTTCCACAGTGGTAGATGCCAATAAGGCAAAGCTTTACAATAAAAATTTTGGTGAGTTTTTCGATAACCAGATACAGAGTGCCGGTACGGTTATCCTTTCCCGTACCGGTATCACAGACGACTCCAAGGTGATGGATGCGGCTGAGATCGTGAACGGGTTAAATGATCATGCCCGGATAATAACCACTGACTGGGATAAGCTTGACGGAAAGAAGATTCTTTCCGAGATGGAGGGAACCTCTGATCTCGTAGCTGTACTCATGGATGAAATGGCTCATCCGGGAAGACATTATCATGACCATGGCGACGGGCACTATCACTATCATGATGATGAAGAAGATTACGATCATAGCCATGACCATGAGCATAGCCATGAACACACACACGAACACCTTCATGAACACAGTCATGGGGATGGTTAAGTTCACGTGCATGAGCATCATCATCATCACGAGCATACACAT
>CACZTF010000179.1 GCA_902784025.1 uncultured Lachnospiraceae bacterium | reverse complement strand
CACTATATTACATTGAAGGAATCAAAATGATGAAAAACAGAAGTTTTGGGATATTACTGGCGGTATTATTAATGGTTTCAATGATGCCATTAGGGGTGTTCGCGAATGAGTCTTTAAGCAATTCCGGTGAAGTGGGTGAAGTATCTGACAATATGCTGGATGTGGATGAAGTGTCAGATGACATGCTGGAAGCAGAGGAATTAGTTCAAACAGCTCCGTCAGCTTCATCTGGCGAAACACCAATCACCATTTCTCCGTCCGGAGGCAAGGGGTCGGGAATACTTGAACTCGACTCGAGGAAATATTATTATTCGGTGACCTTGCCATCTGCGGGACGTCTTTCTATATCTGTTACGGCAGCTGTGGATATTAAGATCAGTTTAGATGATACCGGATCATCATATACCAAGCATGATTTTATCGACGAAGGTTCTCAAACGCTAAATTATGATCTTGCGGCCGGGACTTATACTCTTGAGATATCCAGACGGATTGCCAGATCAGGGGAATTCAGCTTTACTACTTCATTCGCATCCGCTAATGAAACTTACACATACGATAATAATACTATCAATGCGGTAAGGAACAGCAAGGCCATACCATTCAAAACGAATATCAATGGCCAGCTTGCACTGAATGACCAGGATGATTACTACAAAATAGTTCTGAGCAAATCCGGAAGGGTGAAGTTCAACGTTCACAGTGATCTGAATAAGCTTGAAATAACGCTGCATGATTCCGATGATAACTATTACCGCTTGGATTATGCAATGGATAAGGGCGACAAGTCATACACTTACGATCTGAAAGCCGGAACATATTTTCTGCAGTGCGGCAGGTATATTCTGGAAGACGGCGGAACATACAGAGTAAACGTAGGATTCACAGCATCAGGGGAAACATATACTTACGATAATAATTCAGTCAATGCCGTCAGAAGTGCTTCTTCGGTTCCGCTGGCCAAAACGATAACAGGCCAGCTTGCGCATAACGATCAATATGATTTTTACAAGATAAAGATAACATCAAAAGGTAAATACAAGATCAAGTTCACAGGCAGCATGGATAAGATCGATATATGCCTGTATGATTCTGATGAAGTTGCTGTTGGTGATGCAGATGGTTACAGCAGCCACACCCATGAAAAAGGAACCAGAACATATATATATTCTCTCTCCAAAGGGACATATTATCTGCGTGCAGAAAGATATACCATTGAGAATACCGGGAAATATACCTTTAAAGTCAGTCCGTATATTTCCAAGCCTAAAATCAAGTCTATAGGAAAACTCAGGAAGGGCTTCAGGCTGAAATGGAAGAAAGTGTCAGGAGCAAAGGGATACCAGATACAGTATTGCACTAAGAAGAATTTTAAGGGTGCAAAAATGGCAACTGTAAAGAAAGGCTCAACGGTAACCAAAAAAGTCAAAAAGCTCAAGGCAAAAAAGAAATATTACGTACGCATTCGTGCGTATAAGGTCATTGGCGGCAAAACCTATCACTCCGGCTGGAGCGCTAAGAAGACTATAAAAACAAAATAGACAAAACCTGTTGAGAGCCCTGCATCAGATCAATGATGCAGGGTTCATCTTTCCATTTGATGCTGAAAGCATTCACTAAAGGAAACTGCATTATCAGAGATAATGGATAAATCCCGGCACGCACTGTGCATCGAAGAGGGAAAAGAAGTAGTAACCAAGTAATTGCGTTTAACTATGTTCAGTAAAAAGGTATAATTACTGTAAAAGGGCGGGATTTTTCAGTTACTTTTTATTTTATAGGAGGAGAAGATGAAAGCCTTTTTACGAAAAATTTCGACTGTTGCCTTTACGTTAATGGTCACGCTCACGTTTCTTATAGTTCCTTTTACTGATACTGCTCACGCGGAGTGGGATGTTCGCGAAATGGATTATTCCAAAAGCGTGACTGTAGTTAAGTATAAAGATACTGATACTCATCATTATGGAATTGACATGACAAAGCAGCTTAAAAATGCTAAGAAGGTCAAAGTCAAATCCAGTAAAAAGGGTATCCTGTCAGACGTTGGTGAGGCATTTAATTATATTGTTTTCTATGCAGATAAAGCCGGGACAACAACACTTAAGGTCAATGTTACAAAGAAAAGCGGCAAGAAAGTTACATATAAGATCAAAGTCCGTGTATTGAATTCAAAGAAAATATTCAAATCCGTTAAATTAGGCCGTAAGAACTGCACAAAGAAGCTTATTCAGGATAATGAGAATGGAATAAAGTATAAGGCCAAGACCGGAAAGATATCTATTAAGCCGGCTGATGGATGGAGACTGTATGGCAAGATCAGGTATTATTCAGAAAAAGGCGATCCTTATGATCCATTTGAGAAAGGCGTACTTTATAAAAAAACTTACAAGAATAATCAAAGAATCAAATTCAGGAAAGGCTGCACAAATCATACAATATACTTCAAAATGAAACATAAAAAGACCGGCCTTATCGAATATTTTACGCTCCATATCGACCGTTAGTTTTTCAGATAGACAGTGATCACAGAGAGAAATAACACCTGCGGGGATTTGAAACCCCGCAGTTTGTTTTATGTAACGGGAAATAAAAAATCTGACACGACAATAAGCGCTTAATTTAGAACATTTGCCCAATTATCTCTACTCGAAATCCAGGCTTGCTATGATACCCTTTACTCAAAGAATAAGTTCTGTGAATGGTAGGATATATACAGGAAAAGTAATCAGAGAAGGAGTCAGGTTATGATCAGGAAAACATCAAAACTTGTTTCGGCAATGCTCTCATTATGCCTTGTCTTGGGATCAATAGTGTTTTTCACACCTGAGACATATGCTGCAACGAGTGTGAGCTCAGCCAAGAAGGCATATACCAAAGCATTAAATAATGAGGCAAAAGCAAAAACTGCATATACCAATGCGAAAAAAGCATACAATACAGCATCAGCTCAGTATAAGAAAGGATCCCGAGGATTCTATCAGTGGATCATAAATAACTACAATGACTGGAGAGCTGAAGATGCTCGTCAGGCAATTGAAGTGCTCGATACAACTTCTTTCAAAAGTTATACGAAAGAGGGCAGTGAAACTGATGCTACAGATCTGACACTCATGAAGTACTGCCTGGAGCTGCTCCCGACAATGGAGAAAGACAGAGCCGGTGATGAGAACTTCACGAATCTGCCACCTGTAAAAGTATGGAGCAGATATATGGCAAGAGCACAGGTCAATTGCAATGCTTCATCTCAGACAAATGCGCATATGGGCTATGATGCAGGCTGCAGCATCGACGGTGGCGGTGAATGCCTGGCCTGGGGTTATAGCAATCCTTTCGATGGATGGTATGACAGGGAAAAAGAAATCTATAACACTAAAGAAGATGCAGACTTTAATGAAGTCGGCCACTATCTTATCGTGTGCGGGGGAGGAAGCTCTGACCAATACATAGTCGGTCTGGCAGGTAATAGCACCGACTGGTTCACTACTTGCCTTACTGCCGGCGGATGGTCTGCAGAGGAGAACGCATATACAGTATCGGAATATTCCAATATGTTCATGCAGTACTACAATGCTGTATATCCGAAAACAGAGAAAGCAGCACTGGATAAGGCAACCACAGCATATGACAAAGCTAAGACGAAAAAGAAGAGCAAACTCAGTGCACTGAAGAAATCCCTCAAACCAACTATCAGTTCCGCAAAAAGGAAGGGTAAGAAGATCACTATCAAGTGGAAGAAAAAGAAAGGCGTAGCTGGATATCAGATATCCGTATCGCCTAAAAAGAGCGGCACAAAAATCGTCGCAAAAGCGAGCAAGAAAAAGACCGGATCAACGATAAAGATAAAGAAGGCAAAAAGGCAGTACGTAAAGATCAGATCGTATGTTAAGGTCAACGGCAAGAAAGTATATGGAAACTGGTCAAAGGCCGTTAGAACAAAATAAAAGATATACATCAACATAAAACCACCTGCGGGACGCGAAGCCCGCAGGTGGTTTGCTGATAGCTTATTTTTTTATCGCAGCTACGGTTGATGAGAAGGTTGAATCTCCCTTACACGTAAGCACGAATGATTTGCCGCCTGCCTGGAATTTAATTTTTACTACGATCTCTTCATTTGGACCCGCCTGTATTGTACCGCCGGTCGATACAACGAGAACATCACTGCTATTGTCCTGACCTTTTGCAATCTGAAGAGGAGTTCCATTCATATAATCCTCTACATTATTTACAGCATATTCCTTTACGACCTTTCCGGAATCCATATTCACTATACAAATTGTATAAGCACTATTTTTTGATGGAAGAGACATAGTTTTCTTTGAGCCATTCTTCGCAATGACCCAGAATGTAGTTTTTGTTCCGCCAAAAATCATTGACAGATCCATCCTTCTGACAATCTGTCCGGCTGCAGGGAAGAGATGTACAGGATCAGACATCTTACTCTTTTTCTTACCCTTTACTGCCTGGACTTTGTAATAGTATTCACCTTTTGATTTTTTCTTGATGCTCAGCTTCTTGGTAGTTGCAAACTTTTTATACTTTCCCTTCTTGCTTGTAGCGCGGTAGACTATGTATTTCTTGGCCCCGCTTACCTTTTTCCATTTCAGTACTGCTTTGCATGTCTTGCCATTGGCATAATAGCATTTGCTGACAACAAATTTTGGCTTGACCTTCTTGATGTTGCTTGCGGCATTAACATCAACTGAAAATGCGCTGAAAACCATAACAAGCGTGATCAATATTGTCAGAAGTGCCGTCTTTCTTTTTGAAATAGTCATTAAGCAAACCTCCT
>CACZTF010000178.1 GCA_902784025.1 uncultured Lachnospiraceae bacterium | reverse complement strand
CATAGCTTTGGTCTTCAACGGTCAGCTTTCTACCGGATGGTTTGCAGTCGTAGGAACTATCGTCTGGCTGGTTTTCGGTCCGTTTCTGGAGCTTTGCAATATGGCCAGGAATTTCGGTCTGATCTTTGCAGCATCTGACAGGATCAGTAATATAATAGAGTCTAAGCCTATCATAAATGATACCGGTGAATTTAATGATGCAGGATCGTTAGACAGTACTGTTACATTTGAGGATGTTTCATATGCATATTCCGAAACATCACAGGATGTTATAAAGAATGTGAGTTTTACTGCTCATAAGGGTAAAATGACAGCTATAGTAGGCGGATCGGGGGCAGGTAAGACCACTTGTACCAATCTTTTGTGCAGGATGTGGGATGTTAAAGACGGTGCCATAAAAATAGGCGGTGTTGATATCAGGGATATGAAGCTTGAATGCTTGAGAAAACTGATAACCGTGGTCCCTCAGGATGTTTATCTGTTCAATATTTCAATGAAAGATAATATTAAACTGGGTAAGCCTGACGCTTCTGACGAAGAAGTACGTCATGCAGCTCAAATGGCCAAAGTGGATGATTTCATAGAATCCCTGCCTGATGGTTATGATACCATTGCCGGGGAGAGAGGTCTGCAGATGTCAGGGGGACAAAGACAGAGGATCGCTATTGCAAGAGCTCTTTTAAAAGATTCACCCATACTTGTCATGGATGAAGCGGTATCAAACCTTGATACTAAAACTGACAAGCTTATACAGCAGACTATAAAGAGTATCGCAGATAAGAAAACAGTGATCATGGTTGCCCACAGATTATCTACAATAAAGGAAGCGGATGAACTCATCGTTATGAAAGATGGTCAGATAGTCCAGACAGGACATCATAATGATCTTATACGTCTGGAAGGCTATTATAAAAATCTGATGAAAGCACAGATATGAAATAAAAAAAGAAATACTGAAAGAGGTAATAACAAAATGGAACTGAAAAAGCTTATTCAAAAGAGGTGGAAATCTTCTGCAAAAGGTTTTTCAGAGGGGGTTAGGGAAGAAATAAAAAAAGACCAGAAAAAATGGAGAGATTATATTGATAAAAAAATATCGCCGGAACCCGGGATCAAGATCCTGGATACCTGTTGCGGTCCCGGTTTTTTAAGCATTATCTTTTCGGGAGAAGGCAGGGATATAACAGCGATAGACGAGTGTGATACCATGCTTGAAGAAGCCGAAAAGAATGCGGCGGAAAATGGTGTGGATATTAATTTTGTAAAAGGGGACTGCCATAAGCTGGATTTTCCGGATTCTACATTCGATATGGTAATATCCAGAAACGCCTTATGGACGCTTTATAATCCTGCAGAGGCATACAGGGAGTGGGTACGCGTATTAAAGCCCGGAGGCAGACTGATAATCTTTGAGAGCTCCTGGTGTCTGGAATATCAGAATAAAACCGCTATGGAAAAGAAAGCTGCCTTAAGGAAAAAATATAAGATTCCGGTCCAGGAAAGAAACTATTACGGAGACCAGAGCCTTGCGCAAGAGCTTGACGCAAGATGTATGCTGGGCAAGGTGGAAAGGCCTGACTGGGATTACAGCGTATTGGAAAAGGTTAAAATGGACATTGAGATAGATACAGAGGCATGGAAATATCTATGGGATGATGAAATGAAAAAATATTTCGGTTATGCTCCTATGTTCATGATAAATGCAAGGAAGATAAAATAATGAATGCTCCGATAAAAAGCAGTAGTTGTATAATTTAAACTACTGCTTTTTTAATGTTTACATATCAGATAGTTTTTGCCATCTTTTTCTGACCGGGAAATAATAGTAGATAAAGAACATTGCAGATGTAATGATCCAGGAAATAGGGAAACCTGCTATTACAGTATATACGTCATGATCAAATGTTCCGATGATCAAAACCCAGATTATACTTACTGCAGAAGTGCCGGTTATCGTAAGTATCATTGGGATTAGAGAATCACCGGTACCTCTTATGGCTGAAGAAAGGATATTTCCGCCTATGGTAGCTATATAAAAAGGTGCAACATGTCGCATCATCTCGGATGCCAGATCTATTACTTTTTCATCTGCTATGAATATATGTGAGATAAGCGGGGTTAAAAAGTAGAGTACTATACTAAGGCTGACGATTATGATGGTGAAAACTGCAAGGGATACATATGTGGACTGAAAGATCCTTTTTTTATTTTTTGCACCATAATTTTGAGCCGTAAACGTTGTTGCGGCAATTCCCATACTCTGAATGAGCATCCAGAGCATATAATCCATCTTGCCGTTTACAGACCATGCCGAGACTGCATCTGTTCCGAATCTGTTTATCCCGGATTGGAGAAAAATCGTGGAAACAGATAAAGTAGAAGATTGAAGAACAATGGGCGCGCCTATTTTTAATATTTCTTTAAGCGTTTCTTTGTGTA
Source organism: uncultured Lachnospiraceae bacterium (assembly GCA_902784025.1). Taxonomy (GTDB): domain Bacteria; phylum Bacillota; class Clostridia; order Lachnospirales; family Lachnospiraceae; genus UBA4285. The sequence goes on along the minus strand of CACZTF010000178.1, from coordinate 4,226 downwards.
TCTTAAATTCGCTTTTTTTCAGACCGTATACCGTCTTGCTTCTTATAAGAACAAAAGTAACCAGAAATGCGCTGATTCCCTGGGATACTACTGAGGCAAATGCAGCACCGAATATACCCCAGTGGAAAACTATAACGAACAGGCAGTCTAATAGTACATTAATGATACAGGATGCCATGAGAAAATAAAAAGGTCTTTTAGAATCTCCCACCGCTCTTAATATAGCAGTGCCGGCATTGTAGATAAGTGTGAAAAAAGCTCCTGCCAGGAATGTTCTGGTATATGTCAGTGCCTCCGCGAGCATATCATCCGGTACTTTCATGATGGAACATATCCGGGGTGCAAAGATAACGCCGGCAACACTTATTATGATACCCAATATGAATAAAAAAACAAAGGTAGTATGCACAGAGTATCTGACTCCTTTGTCATCATTTGCGCCGTATCTTTGTGATATGATCACAGCGCCTCCCGAAGATATGCCGACAGCTGTGTTGATGAGAAAGCTGATAGCACTGCCGGTAACATCCGTGGCAGCAAGAGCCTCCTTTCCCACAAAACGTCCGACGATCACGGCATCTGCAGTGGAATATGATTGCTGAAATAAAGTTCCTAAAAAAATTGGTAAAAAATACAATATAAATGATTTCCAGATAACACCTTCCGTTATATTGGAATAATCTTTTTTTTCTTTCATTGTATATCCACCGTTGTATAATTTTTGATCATTTAAAATAATTTAAATAGTTTACCTGCATACGGTTATCTCCGCTTCGGGTGACGACTTCACTGTCAACGTGGAAAACCTTTCTTATCAGTTCCCTAGTCAGTACATTTTCAGGAATCCCCTCTTCAATGATCTTACCTTTTAACAGAACGATTATCCTGTCGCAATACCATGCGGCAAGATTCATATCGTGAACTGACATTAAGACAGTCACATCTTTCATATCGTGTATCATTTCCATTAAAAGCATCTGATAGCCTATATCAAGATGATTAGTAGGTTCATCCAGGATAATTATCTCGCTCTTTTGAGCAAGAGCCATAGCCATATATACCCGCTGCTTTTCACCACCGGAAAGACTAAGAAAACTCCTGTCTGCAAAATCCTGCATGCCGACTGATCTGAGAGCTTCCATGATGTGATCTTCGTCATCCTTTGAATTGTTATTGAGTATTCCGCTGTGCGCATACCTTCCCAGTGAAACAACATCAATAACGCTGAAATCAAATTCGAGATTATTCTCCTGTGACACAACTGCCAGACGTTTGGCTATCTCCTTGTTTTTCAGTCCGAATATATTATCACCTTTGATAAATATCACACCGCCGGTAGGTTTGTAATGTCTGTATATGTTTTTAAGTAGTGTAGATTTTCCGCAGCCATTCGGACCTATGATGCCGACGACTTCATTTTTACATACACTGAAGCTTATATCATTCAGTATCTGAATGTCATTGATCTTAAAATCTAATTTTTTAACTCTAATATCTGTGTTTAATGTATCCATATCAGTATTTATCAGGTAAGTAATATTCTTTGCGACCGATCGGTCATTTTCCGAAACTGTATTTGTTTTTACGCAGCATGACTATAAAAAACGGAGCACCTACCATTGCCGTTATGATACCAACCGGAAGCTCCTCCGGTGCTATGATGGTTCTGGATAAAACATCAGCCCATATCATAAATATAGCTCCGATCAGCAAAGCTACCGGTAAAAGATTTTTGTGTCTGGCACCTATCAGGCCTCTGGTTACGTGGGGAACAACGAATCCTATAAACCCTATGACTCCGCTCATAGATACCATGATACCTGTAAGTAAAGTGCTGGCTATTATGATGATCACTTTTATGAGAGTGGTGTTTACGCCGGAATTTTTTGCTAATTCCTCACCCATAAGCATTGCATCAAGTTCTCTGTTGATCACTATGGATACAACTATACCGCCTAGAAGAGCAGATACTGCCGGTATACAGTCCATCCATTCTATAGAAGCAAATGATCCGGTCATCCAAAACAAGACGCTTCCCAGTTTTTTTGAATCGGGATTTACGAAAATGATAAAATCCGTCAATGCGGTAAATAGTGCAGATATGGCCATACCTACCAGTACAAGATTAGCAGATCTTCCCTTTATACCGGCACCTGATATCACAAAAACAAGAATTGATGTGAGTAGAGCTCCTGCAAAAGCACCCGCAGGAAGATATATTTTTCCAATAAAAGGTATAGTTCCTATCAGTATAGAAACCACTGCACCGGTAGAAGCTCCGGAGGATATACCCAGTATATAGGGATCCGCAAGAGCATTTTTTGTCAGTGCCTGCATAAACACACCTGCCAGGGCCAATCCGGCGCCTACCATTCCTGCTACCAGTACCCGGGGAAAACGTATAGTCCATATGATGGAATCCTGTGACGTATCCCATGTTGTCTGAAAGATCTCTCTTCCTGTCATATGGTTTACTATGACGGAAAAGATGATCTTAGGATTGATATTTACCGCTCCTATATTTATGGCTAAAACCAGGCTGGCCAATAAAGCTGCAGATAAAACGATAATGAGTGTCAACTTTTTTTTATTAACTTTATGCATAAGTTCGTACAATTCCCGTCAAAATGCATCGGGGTGGAAGAATTCAGCCATTTCTTCTACTATGTCTGCGTTTCTTATACCTCCGGTTACATCAGTGAAATCAATAACTAAAATATTATCATTTTTGACTGCATCAACATTTTTTAATGCTTCATTGGTCTTTATAAAATCTATCTTGTCCTGGACCGGTCCGGAAACATAATAATCAACGACAAGGATATATTCAGGGTTTTTTTCAACTACAGATTCTATACTGACATTTGCCCAGTATTCGAAGTCAGAACCGTAGATATTCTCACCGCCGGCAAGACTTATCAGATCTGAGGCAAGTCCTGTACCTACAGTAAGCGGTTTATCATCGCTTGAATCATAAAGAAAAACAGATACGGGTTCTTTATCTTTGATCTTTTCATGTGTAGCCTCTATTTTTTCTTTCATATCAGCTATTAATTCTTCGGCTCTCTCTTCTTTATGAAAGATCTTTCCGAGATTTGTAAGATCTTCATAGACTGTATCTACTTTAGCTGTCTGGGCATCCACTCTGGGCGCATATTGTTTTATGCCGTTTTGCTCGCAAAAGGTCATGTCAAAAGATCCCTCTTCCATATTTGCGACCCATCCTGTGAAAAAGTCGGGTTTAACCGCCAAAAGCTCTTCTCTTGAAGGTTCTTCTTTGCTCAATTCCGGAATTTTCGAAAAAACTTCCTCATAATCAGGATAAACAGGATTATCTAAATAAAAGTATCCTACCATTTTATCGGCCAGACCCAGTGAAAGGAGCATTTCTGTAGTACAGCTTGCACCGCTTACGATCCTCTCAGGTACTTTGTCATAAACTATGTCAACGTCCTTACCGTCGATATGACTTGAGATAACGACTTTTTCATTATCTGGATTTTCTGATGATGAAGTGCTGTCAGTTGTTGAGGTTGAAGTACCTGCGCAGGCCGTCAGGGTTGTGAGTAAAATGATACCTGACAATAGTGGAATGATTTTTTTTTTGTCAATTTCATAATATTATCACCTCTCTTTTTAAAAAATTATAAAATGTCTGTTTTTTTTTATTTAACCCCCTCCCTGGGATATTTTCAGAATAGGCAGGATTATTTTTTGCAGAAAAATATTAAAAACAATCCCAGGGAGGGGGTTAAATAATTTTTTTTCGGATTGATAGAATTTCAGGTGTAACTGATATTATTTAATGATCAAGGAGGTGTCATACAAAATGACAAGGAAAAATTTAAAAAAAATTTTTTCCAAAAGTGCTGCGGTATTATTGATCGCAGCAGGGTCTGTTTCATTTGTAGCATGCGGAGGTTCCACTGCATCTACGGGAAGTACGGATACAACTGAAAGTAAAAGTGGCAGTGATAGTGAAAGCACGACAGCTGCTCAGACAGGAAGAAATTTGAAGATCAACACCTTTGGGCAGGAGGAGGTTTTTGACTCCGTACCGGAGAGGGCCTTTTCAGTTAATTATGAGTGTGCACAGATGCTTGTTGCTATGGATCTTGATGATAAAATCGTAGGAACCACAAGTGCTCATTTCAAGATAGACGAACTGCTTCCGGAATATCAGAGCAGAGTGGAGGCTCTGAATCTTGTGGGTCAGAGTTCGGAGT
>CACZTF010000177.1 GCA_902784025.1 uncultured Lachnospiraceae bacterium | reverse complement strand
TCGGCCGACTACAGCTCCGATAACTGCGGGGATTATGAATATTACTTTTCATTTATAAGGGATCGTTTTATTGAAAGCAAGACGGAATGGACGGAAAGTCCGCGTGCATTTATTTCCGTAAATAAACTGGGTAAATGGCGTGTCAATCTGAAGATAAGGCGGAAAGGGGAAGAAGAGCCCATTTTATCTGAAGACAGCGAGGGGATCGAATACAGCAAGAACAGATTTTTCCGCTTTTTCGACAGAGCATACACGGATTACGAAATATCTGTCGAAGGTACTGACCAGTTTATAAATGATATAGAAAAAGCTGAAAAAGTCACAAGGTCTAATATAAGATTAATATCTGAACTGGGTGCCGTCGGTATTAATCCGGCACAGTATTTTTTGGATATGGGTATCCGAGAGATAACACTTTTTACAGATTCAGAGACCGGAGAAGCGCTTCTTCCTTATCTCAGAAATTCAGACCTGGGGATAAAGACAGTTTATACAACAGATCTTTTTTATACACATCTGAAAAACGGGCTCGATGAAAAAATAAGTGTAAAGACGATCAACGGGGAATTAAAGATCAGCGGTGATGACAATGTGCTTTTCGCTTATAATAACGATCAGGTAAAATTGTACATGACTCTTTTTGAAACCAGGGGAGCTAAGATACACTATTTGAATAAAGTTCTCTGCATGCTCAAGACCAGGGAGTTTCTTTCCGGTGTGGAGAAAAAGATCACGCCCAAGATATTTGCCGTAAGAACAGGTTCCATTGCAAGATTTTATCAGATGCCATACAGGTTCATAAAATCAAAGGAAAAAGAGCTGGAAAATCTGAATGACAGAAAAGTACATAAGCTGGTAATGGATAAAAAGAGCCTTCCTGAAATACTGTCGGATTATGATACGGATTATTTAACGGAAACAATGGAAAAACCCTCTTTCAAGACTGATAAGGAAAGAAAGATCCAGGTGTTGAAGGATGTATCGGGCCGGTATCTGAACATAGTTGACGGTCACAGAGTCACAACGGATGTACCGGACCATTATTACGGCACTATCTATGTTTTGGGAGGTATCAAAGCTTTCGGATGTGGCTGCAGCGATGATAAGACCATTGCTTCGTTTATCCAGAGAAAAATCAACAATAGTTCGCCTTTACCTTACAGGGTGGTAAATATGGCCAATTCCTGGGGGATCACTGATTTTTCTTCAGTTCTGTCTCTGATGGAAAAGATACCATACGGTGAACATGACATGGTCGTTCTTATAGTAAGCAATTGGAGACATGAGCTGGTAGCACCGCGTCCTCACTGGTTTGAGTGGGAAGCTGCAGATGAGCCTGTGAAAAAGATTGACGCTTTTTCCTTATTTGCTGAAGCTAAAAGAGATTGTTACTTTACGTCTCAGATGTCGTATAACGAGAAAGCTAATGAACGTATTGCAGAGATGGTTACGGATGAATTGGTGGAGCATATCATGCATACGGAATCTGAAGAAATAGTAAGAATTGATAAAATAAGTGAATATATAGAAGCTAATTCTTTAATATAAGTGAGGGGAATTTAGGTGTTCTTAATGTGTTTAGTAATAAAAAAGAAATAATTCTGTTATTTTTTTCTGAAGTCATATTGAAATAATTGGATATGTATGTTATAATAACTGTGTGTACTATATATTTGTATAGAACGAAGAAGTTAGAAGTAAAGATTTATTAGGATTTAAAAAGGAAGAAAGAAATGAAGAAAAGAATCAGTTTAAGAGCAAAGTTAGCAGGTCTTGCAATGGTAATAGCAGGTGCTACTGCTGTAGCGCCCGTTGCTGTACCCCAGACAGTTATGGCGCAGGGAACAAATGCTCCGGATACCTCCAATATGTATGAGATCGTAAGAAATATCAATATTTTTTATGTAAATGCTGATGGTACCACTACATCCGGAGGCACTGTTACCCAGAAGGGATATGTATCAAATGTGAATATGGAGTATACATTTTCCAAGTTAGTTGTGGCGGATCTTTTCACAGAAGGTCTCGGATACTGGAAGCCGGATAAGGATACTATACCTTCTGTAACTGCAACGTACGCTAAGCCGCCGGCAAGTGTGGATATCTATCTTACACAGGATACTTCAAATACCGTAGAAGAAACAAAGAATATTACAAGAACAGTAAAATATTACTATGTAGACGAATCAGGCAACAGAAGCGATGCCGGCTACTATACGGATGGCGTTACTTTTAAGCGTTACGGTTATGTAGACGGAAACGGCAACAGGGTCATGGATGACTGGTCAGGCAGCTATACCTTTAAAGAGCTGAATGTAGACCCTAAAGTAGGTTATACGGCTAATATGCAGAAAGTACCATCAAAGACAGTTACGCCTTCTGATTCAGATTTTACTGTAGAGGTATTATATACAAAAATACCCACAAGGACAGAGAAGAAGACCATTAAGAGAACGATCAACCTCATTGGTCAGAATACAGACGGAAGCACTTCAGATTTAGGAAAGGCAACCCAGAGTGTTACTCTCAGCCGTGAGGTATATACCGATACAGACGGAAGCGTAAAAGTTGTCAGAGACTGGAATACCGGTAAAATGTCAGAGTACAAGGTGCCTGACAGAGCAGGCTACACAAAGCAGCAGGACAAAGTTGCGGAATTGGCAGTAAATGCTAACAGTAATAATACGAGCGTAGATGTATTCTATACACAGCAGAAGAACGGATTTACATTAGAGAACAACAAAGTTTATTATTACAAAAATGACGTTAAATTAACGGGCACACACCTTATCAACGGTTATAATTACACCTTTGACAGTACCGGACGTCTGATCTCCGAGCCCTTCGGAGTAAACGTTGGCAAAGCAGCAAGACCCTTTGTTATCGTAAAAGATGGCTGGTATACCATTTCATCAGCAGCTAATCCCGGATTTTCACTTGATGTCCGCGGAGGAAAGGCTGCTAACAAGACAAATCTGGAGTTATATAAGACAAAGGATATAATAGGCCAGAAGTTTTATATCAAATCCATCGGTAATAATGAGTACATCATTTACACAGGTACCAACAACATGAAATCTGTTATAGATATTGCCGGTAAGAAAACTACTATCGACACTAATGTATGGCAGTATAAGTTTATCGATGTAGATGCCCAGAAGTGGAGGATCGTTGGAAACACAGACGGTTCTGTTACATTTATCGCTAAGAACAGCGGACTTGCGCTTGATATAACCGGTGCTAAGTATCAGAACAGAACAAATATCAGAATGTGGAAAGTAAATTACAATAAGGCAGAGACTTTCATTTTGAAGAGTACAACTGCTCCCCAGTAATATCCAGATGATCAAAAAAACAGTCATGCGGACTTCCCAAGAGGAGCCGTATGGCTGTTTTTTTTATGCCCGAATTTTAAAATGTGGTCACTTTTTCCACTGTGCATACAAATGGATGTTTGAGGCGTCTGCTGTTTTTGCAAATACCATTCCGTCCTTCAGTAAATAATATGAATGTCCGAAGGGCAATTTACCGTCATTCAGACTCATCCATGAAGGATTATCAGCTGTATCTTTAAGCAGCCATTTATCATCGATATCACGATAAGCTTTCCAACCGGTAAAAGCTCCGGTTTTCTCTTTTAGCTGTAATTCAGATAATGTTTTAATTTTTGTACATTTTCCGGAAATAACCTTTGTTTTTTCCGGAAGCGGTATCTTTGTATCATCAGCATGGTACAGAACCATCGTATAGTCCAGCTTTTTCCATAATGCATACAGATGTACCGTACCGCCTGAACAGGTTTTTGTCAGACTGCCGCCATCCTTTAAAATAACAAAAGAATAGTCTTTTGGTAATTTATTACCGGTTATCTTCATCCATTTACGTTCCTTGGCTTTGTTTTTGAGAAGCCATTTATCGTCTGTGTCACGGTATATCTTCCACCCGTTGAAGCCATATCCGGTTTTTTTCAGGTTTAACTCATCAATGCTTTTTATGATCGTGCGGTTGCCGAAAACCACTGTTGTTGATGCATTTAATTCTTTTTCGCCATCACCGGGATGGTAGAGTACCGTAAAGTTTCTTGTCTTCCACTGTGCATAAAGGTGTATCACTCCGCCCGGTGATCTTTTTATGATACTTACTTTGTCGTTCAGTAAGCGGAAATCCTGACCTTCAGGCGGTTCCTTGCCTTCAAGGTTTTCCCATAAACAGTTTCCGTCACTATCTGAGATCAGCCATTTTCCGTCTAAAGCTCGAAAAGCTTTCCAGCCGGCAAATATCTTACCTGCTTTTTTGAGGTCGAGATCTGAGGTTTTTACCGTTTTGATGACGGATCCTTTTGTTACCTTAGTAGACAGAGGCATTTGCTCGCTGTTTTCGTCCTCATGATAAACTATAGTCGCACCCAGCTGATTCAGTATCCTGTTATAATTATTTCTTGTTCCGTATTTAGTATATAAGTTCTTTTCGGATTCTCCGGGATCGATCTGTGCAAGCTTTTCAAAATGCATGTGGTCTGAAAAGATGATCTCCTTTATGTCTTTGAAAGCCGGTGAATCTTTATCCAGGTTATAAAGTGCATTTTTGTAATCTTTATAGGCTTTTCCCACATCTCCATTTTCAAATAGAAGATCTGCCTTATATTTTTTAAGCTCCCAGTAATATTTTTTACGTGTTTCACTGTCTGCTTTTCTGATCATTTCGTCTAATTCCGGTATTGACAGTTCATTGAAAAAGATCATTACATGTATCTTATTAAGGAAAGAGTCTTCACCGCATAGATACAAGGCTCTTTGCAGGCAGCTTTTTAGTTTTTTATCATTCGCTGTATTCTTAAATCCGTGCAGAAGTTTGTACAGCCGGTAAGAAGTTTCCTTATCCGGATTGTTTTTGAGCTTCACGGATATGATATCCAGCCTTGTTGAAGGGCTGTTATCGATCTTTAAGATGCTGCTTTCTACAGACCTTGCTTTTTCGGGCTCTCCACTGTTGTATTTTTCCGAAAGCTTAACCATCAGACCGGAAACGTGATCTTTTAACAAGTCGTCAATATCCAGCAGAACAATACCGTTTGAAGTCCGGCGTCTTGCTTTGAGATATTTTTTCAGTGCTTTGTCCTTATCGTTAGGTAATAAAAGATCGGCCTGGAGCTTTAAGAGATCTCCATTGTCCGGGAAAGCCTCCAGCCCGCGTTTTAATACTTCTTTTACTTTGTCAGTGATCATCCCGTAACATATGGAAGCCCGGACAAAAAGCTTGATCATTCCGAAATTGTAAGGGAAACTTCTGAGTACTTCCTCCGCGATAGTGATGGTTTCAGCAAATTCGTCAAGATAATAATGATCTTTAGCCTTTTCCATTTTCAAAATGGCTTTTTTTATCATCTTTAATTCATATGTGAGCACACCTTTTTGCTGCTCGTAGATTTCCAAAATACGTAAAGTTTTACCTGCTCTGCCGGAATCCATCTGGACTTTCATGGCGGTTGTAAAAATACTTATAGGCAGGTCGATCAGTATGGGGTGCTGAAACCTGTAAAGAGCTACGTAAGTGTCCCTTCCTACAAAATGCTGGTGGTTCTGCCATAAATAATAATTTTTGAATATTTTGTTTAACTGTTCATAGTTATGTTCTTTATATAATTTTTTCAGGTCGTCACTTTTATCAGATAATTCAACGAGAAGCTCCTGTCTTATCTTACCAGCCCTGAATCTGACAACGCTGTCTGCTACGGAATGCTTTATGCGGTGTGTAAATATTTTACTTTCTTTATTTTTTTTGTTTATCTTTCTTATTCTATCGGCATTTATTACGTTTTTATATGTTTTTTTAATAGTGTTGTGATTATGATGTACGCAATGAACTGTGTCATGGACCATCTGATGCTTGACCGGAGGTATCTGTTCCCATTCATAACCGTAATGGTAAACCAGATACTCGTTAAAATTAACGGGAATAGGGAGAAATATGCCTTCCATTTCTACATACTTTACTGTAGAGAACATGGATTTTTCCAGAATGATAGGAGAGCCTCCCCATCTCATAAAATAAAGATCGCAGTCTTTTTCGTCATGACAGAGCAATTGTTCCTCTATTTTTTCCAGTACCGCAGTCTTACCATATTGCTGCATGTAATTCATATAGAAAAAATATTCCTCTTCATTAACATCCGTTCTGTGGATATAAGGGGCATTTTCATTAATGATATCCGAATATATAAGAAGCAGTTCAAAGTGTTTTTCCAGCACTTTTTTATCACGCGGAACAGGATCCAGCTGCAATATATCAATGACTTCTCCTGCTTCATCGTTGGCTACCAGCTGGGCCCTGTGTATGGTCGTGGTCGTAGTATCGATATATCTTCCGAACACATTCGTATATTCACGGCTGAGCTCCTGGCATCCCAATACCCTTCCGTCAGGCAATCCCTCCTTTTTTGTTACTTCAACGAGCTTATTAAACTCGTCCCTGGTCATATAAATATCTGCATCATCATCCCAGGGGAGGAATCCTCTGTGCCTTACGGCTCCGATCATGGTACCGCCGGCTGCGTAATAAGTTATATTATGCCTTTTGCATATATCATCTACTTCTTTTAAAAGTTTATGAAGCTGTTTTTGTCCGTCTGTCATTCCCATATTATTCACATACTTTCCTGATGACTATCTGATATTTTTTTACATTCTATCATAGATCATTTATTAAATAAAGCCGTAAAACAAGCTTAACGAACCGTTGATACGGTATCAAAACAGAGCAGAAAAATTTATACATTACATATAAACTTGAAATATTATGCGATACTGGAGTATAATATATCTTTACATAAATATAATGTTATTAGAACATGGATTCATGTCTTTTCTTTTGAGGAGATGAAAAACTTTGGAAGATGACAAAAATATGAACACACGCAGTCAGCATATTTATGTTATGCGTGAGCTTACAAAAAGAGAGATAAAAAGGAAATACGCCAGGAGTTATCTTGGCGTTATTTGGAGTGTTTTATTTCCTCTTTTGAACATGATAGTTATATCCATTATCTTCTCATATGTATTTAGCAGAAACATAGAGAAATATCCGGTATATTATTATACCGGGTACCTTGTTATTAATTTTTTTACCACAGCTACTACCACGGCTATGACTGCATTAAAGGATAACAGGAACCTTATGCTGAAGTCCAAGCTTCCCAGGAGAACTTTCGTACTCTCCAGGATCTACACTGCATTGGTAAATATGGGACTCTCATCTATAGCATACGTTATAGTCTGCATAGTATTCCGGATATCGCCAAGCTGGACTATGTTCCTTATAATTCCGAATATCTTTTTCCTGACTTTGTTTGCTATCGGAGTTTCATATGCATTATCCATTTGGTTCGTATTTCAGGAGGATTCGAAAAGTATTTACGAAAATATCCTTAGTGTTCTTACTACATTTGCAGCACTTTTTTATTCCGTGGACCGGCTTGCTCCAGGTGTACAGACATTTATAAGTTTTAATCCTGTTTATACATATGTGCATATAGCACGTGATTGTATAATGTACGCTACGATTTCGGAGCCCCGGTACTGGATACAGATGGCAGCATGGGGTGTGGGATTGTTCCTTATCGGAAAAGTGATCTTCCGGTATAAGGAAAACAGGGTTATGGAGAAATTATAATGTATGAGAAAAAATATTCTTCTGAGAATAAAGACAGAATAAGATCATATTTTTTTGTTATACGCCAGCTTGCTTCAAGAGAGATAGGCAGCAGAAATAAAGGAAAGCGCCTGGGACAGCTTTGGAATGTTATCACCCCTATGGTTTCCATGCTGACGATGTCTATATTGTTTGCCTTTGTTTTTGAGAGAGACTTTGGTCAGTTTATGCCCTTCGTTTTTACAGGGACTATCGTATTTGGTTTTTTTGACGGTGGTATGTCTGGTTGCCTGGGATCATTATCCGGCAACAAAAATCTGATGATACGTACTAAGATACCCAGAAATATACTGGTCATAGAAAAATTGTACGTAGCTTTTATACAGATGCTGTTCTCTATCATAGGTTATGTGATCGTGCTGATAGCTACCGGGACGCAAGTGGGTTTTTTTGCATTTCTTATTCCCGTAGATGTAGTGTTGTCTGCGGTTATCATTTTGGGACTGGGAAAGATATTAGCTGTAGCAAATGTTTATTTTGCAGATATTTCTTACTTCTACAAGATAATAATGAGATTTGTGTTTTATGGCTCAGCTATTTTTTATGAAGCAGAAATACTTTCTCCTGTCATGCAGCAGATAATAATGTTTAATCCTATATATCTGTCCATATCATTTGCAAGGTCATGTATCCTTTATAACTCTATGCCTGCAGCCGGTATTTGGATCCGTCTTATCATATATGCGGTGGTAGTTTATATCCTGGGAACCCTTATATTTAAAAAAGGATCGCAGGATGTTGTTGCAAAATTATAGGATCATGGTAATTGATCGTTTTGAATACAAGAGAGGAAAATATGAAGCTTAAGAGGTGGATATTATCTGTAATATGCGCATTTGCATGTGTTCTTTCAGCACTGTTACCGGCAGCGCCGGATCATGTATTTGCGGCCGATGCAGTGGTGCTTTTCGGTTCTGATGATTATTCTTCAGAAAGCGGAAAAGAATTTCCCGTCGGAATATATATAAATGGTGACAGCGAAGTAGGCTATTATAATCTGTCTATAAAATATGATCCTTCCAGGCTTGAATATGTAGGAGGCGCAACGAGCGGAGGCGACGGAACGATTTCATTTGAAGGAAACGGAAATTCCGAGAGCGTGAGTACCATGCTCAGGTTCAAGGCTTTAAGCGGTGGTGACACACAGTTGGAGGTCTCTGAAGCTAATGTAAGAGTGTCAGGGGCTGATGAGCCTTTTAATATAACGGAACGTGCTACCGTTCCCATAAAGATTTCCGGAGAAGATATTGTTGTAGCAGCTTCGGAAACACAGGCAGCTGAAACCGAACCTGAGACTTCCGCTGCCCGGTCTGAAACACAGACAACGGAAGAAGAAAAAAAGGAAGAGGGGCAAGGCTCATTATTTGAAGGTAATGGCTATATGCTTCCCGTGATAATAGCAATATGTGCAGGAGGAGGTCTGGCCGCGCTTATTATCGCTCTTTCGGTACGTAAAGCGGGTAAGAAGAAAAAATTCAGACAGGAATACGCAAAGGCTTATAAAGAAAGGTTCAGAAACAGTACTGAAGAGCCTCAAAACGTTACGTCCCAGGAAGAGAAGATCGTAAATAAAGAAAAGACAAATGATAAAGACAATACAGTAATTACGGCAAAAGCAGCAACTACAGCAGCAGCAGTTGCTACATCTTCAGACAAGAAACCCGAAGATCCAAAAGTTAAAACAGATAAAAAAGAAAATGACAAAAAGGCCGGTAAGACAGAGAATAAAGAGTCTGTGAATGATACCGGCAAGAAATCCTCCGTTAACGGTAAGAATGATAAAAAAGCGGAAAAAGAGCCGGTGAAAGCAGGAGAGAAAGTGCCGGAAAAAGTATCTGAAAAATCATCGGAAATAATTGATCCTAAAGTATCAGGCGAACCGGTGGTTCAGGTAAAAAATGTCAGTATGACTTTTAAGGTTTCCAACAGTAATACATCCGGTCTGAAGGATTATATGATCCATAAGGTCAAAAGAAAGATCAAGACACGCAAGCTGAATGCCTTAGACAACATCAGTTTTGATGTATACAAAGGTGAGGTAGTGGGTATTATCGGAACGAACGGCTCAGGTAAGAGTACCCTTCTGAAGATAGTATCAGGTGCACTTTTGCCCACCAGCGGACAAGTGATCGCAGATAAAAGTAAGATACAGCTTCTTACTTTGGGTACAGGCTTTGACGGGGAACTGTCTGCAAGAGAGAATGTTTATCTGAATGGTGCCATAATCGGTTATACGAAGGAATTCATTGATAAGCATTATGATGAGATCGTAGAGTTCGCCGAGCTTGAGGATTTCATGGAGGAAAAGGTCAAGAATTTTTCATCAGGTATGGTATCAAGACTGGGATTCTCCATAGCCACCGTTGCGGGAGCTGCAGAAATACTCATACTTGATGAAGTATTGAGCGTGGGTGACCAGTTCTTCAAAAAGAAAAGCATGAACAGGATAAAGGAGATGATACATGGCGGTTCTACAGTGCTTATAGTATCCCATTCCCTGCCTACTATAGTCCAGCATTGCAGCAAAGTAGTATGGATCGAAAAGGGGGTTCTTAAGATGGTAGGTGATCCTAAAAAGGTATGCGACGCATATGCGAATTCTCACGGTGAGAACAAGTAAGAAAACAGGTACTTAGAATATGGTGTAACGACTGTGTGATCATTATTTTTTCTTGATTTTTTTATCTGATTTATATATAATGATACCATGTAGGAGATTATTATGTATTGTTTTCATTGAAAATATGATATTTTTTTATCGATTCTATTGAAAATATTGTAAAAAAGTTATAAAATACAAAGTAGAGGGGGGTTAAATAATTAACAATGTGTTGTTTGAGTTTGCTAAAGATAAACAGGCGAAGGATGTGAAAATGGCTTATGTTTATTAGATCTAAAAAAATATTTAAAGTGTTTGCCATTGCACTGATTTTTGTTTTTGTTGCGGTTATCCCGGCTTTTGCGGTACCTGATACTGCGAGAGCTGAATCTGCCAGTGTTAAGATCACCCCTGAATACAAACAGACTGTAGCAAGATCACAGTTGTCGATGTTAAACAGCTGGAGATCAGGAAGCACATGGTATTATAATACTTCGAATGTCAAGGTTTACAAAAACGGATTGAAAACTCTTAAGTATGACTATACTCTTGAGAAGCATGCGATGCAGAGGGCTGCGGAGATCGCGGTTTCATTTGATCATGTCAGGCCCACCGGAAGTACATCCAGCGGAATGACCGCTTACGGGTATTTGGGAACCGGAGAGAATATAGCTGCCACCACTGATCCAAGAGGTGCGAATGCGGACTACGCTTTGGAAATGTTTAAGGAGGAGCAGTATCCTTACAGCGGACAGGGGCACAGGCGTAATATGCTTTCTGTGCCGGCTGACTGGGATTGCGTAGGTATTGCGTGTGTTTATTATGGGAAGTGTTACTACTGGGTACAGATATT
Source organism: uncultured Lachnospiraceae bacterium (assembly GCA_902784025.1). Lineage (GTDB taxonomy): Bacteria > Bacillota > Clostridia > Lachnospirales > Lachnospiraceae > UBA4285. The sequence goes on along the minus strand of CACZTF010000177.1, from coordinate 3,770 downwards.
CGGCGTGATAAAGACTCCGGATACTAAAACGACGACGGCGGTGAACGGTAAAAAGACCATGACCGTACAGTTGGATACAAATCAGCTTACTAATAGATCAGCGGACCTGACATCTCTGAATAATTGGCAGGCTAAACTTAATAAGGGTCAGACGGATTATCTGCCGGAAGTAAATCTGAATATAGGGACAGTATACAGCTGGCCTTACAGCAGTGTTACGGTAACGGGAAATCCCACCTGGACTTCCAGTAATACCAGCGTGGTAAAGGTGGATCAGAATGCAGGGACAGTCACGGCAGTTAAGGAAGGTACCAGTAATCTTACGGTAAAAGAGACAATAACAGGTACGAATAAGACGATAAAGACTACGGTGGTAGATCCTAATGCGGTTACCGGAGTTACTCTTGACAAGACCACCCTTGCGATGGATACAGGTTCTTCAGCTACTCTGAAAGCTACTGTAGCTCCCAGTACGGCTACCAATAAGAATGTTACCTGGACGTCCAGTAATTCCAATGTCGTTACTGTGAGCAGCAGTGGAACCGTCAAGGCGCTGAAAGCCGGTACGGCTACGATCACCGCGAAGACTGACAGCGGTAACAAAACGGCTTCATGTAAGGTTACCGTTAAGGATGTAGTACCTACCGGAGTGAGTCTGAATAAGAGCAGTATCACGGTGGAGTTTGGAAATACTTATAACCTTAAGGCTACAGTTGCACCCTCTAATGCTACGAATAAAACGGTGACATGGACCAGCAATAAAACATCTGTTGCTACAGTCAGCAGCAGCGGGGTTGTGACAGCTAAAAGTCCGGGAACGGCTACTATTACCGCAAAGACTGCCAGTGGAGCGAAAACCGCTACATGCAAGGTTACTGTGGAGCTGTATAAAAGGGACGCTTCCGGTAATATAGATACATCATTTAACGGTGTAACGAAGGTCGCTCCGGATACTAAATGGAGATATTTCACTAACGGTAAGTTTGATTCCTCATACACCGGCGTTGGCAAATGCCACGAGAAAGGAAAGTGGTACTATGTTAAAAACGGTGTATTCAACACCGGTTTTACAGGTATTGCCAAGCATCCGGAAAACGGTAAATGGTATTATGTTACTAAAGGCGTGATCGACTTTACTTATACCGGTATGGCTGCAAAGACAGCTACTGAACCTGCCAATGGAAAGTGGTATCATTGCAATAAGGGGATTTTTGTAACTTCCTATAATGGTCTTGATCTTTCTCCTGTAGACGGCAAGTGGCATTATATGAAAAAAGGTATCCTTGATCCTAATTATACGGGAATGGCTAAGCATCCGGAGGATGGTGAGTGGCATTACTGTACGAACGGTATTTTGGATGAATCATTTACTGGAATAGCAACGCATTCCAACGGAAAGAAATATTACATGGTTAATGGTAAGCTTGATACGTCATTTAGCGGCACTGTTACTTATAACGGAGTGCAATATAAAGTAACTAAAGGAACGGCAGTTGCCGTATAAGATCACAGATGATCGGATGTTCAGCAAAATAAAAAAAATGGTCTGTTGCGACAGACCATTTTTTTGTGATCATTTTCCGATCATTTCTTTAATGATGCAACACCGTTCTTGACAGTGTATGTTTTTCCGTTATATTGAACAGTACCATTGTACTTGGGATCAAATTTTCCTTTTCTCATGAAATACAGCTTACCGTTTTTGGGAGATTTTGCGATCCCGGTATAGGAAAGGTTAACTATGCCGTTTTTGATATAGTACCATTTTTTATTATCAGGACGCTGGCCCATTCCTGTGTAGTTTAAATCTATCTTACCCTTACGTACATAGAACCAGCTTGACTGGCCTTTTACAAGACCTTCAAACTTGGTGTTCACTTTTCCGTTAACATAGTACTTCCAAACTCCGTTCACCTTTGCAAGTCCTTTGGAAGGAAGTTTGATACTAACGGTTGTCTTAGCGGTCTTTGAACCGTCAGCTGTTTTTACGGTGATCGTAGCGGTACCGGTTTTTTTAGCTCTGACCAGACCGTTTTTGTCTACCGTAGCTACTTTATTGTCGCTGCTGGACCATGTGATCTTTTTGTTTGCAGCATTCGAAGGAGATACTGTTGCCTTTATTGTTGCAGTTTCTCCCGGTGCCAGGGTAATGCTGCTCTTGTTGACTGAAACTCCGGTAACGGAAATTGTCTTAGGCTTTGAAGCTGCAGGGGTACTTGTCTTTTCCGGTGCAAAATCGGGACGTATCACACCCCAGTAATGAATACTTGAGCTTGCGTTATACTTGTAGGTGACCCGTTCCACATATGAATGTGAATTCCAGTTCTGATGATAAGTGGAATAGTCTGATTCATAAATGGCAACATGACCGTAACCGTTGTAGCCGCCTGTGTATACAAGGACATCTCCCTTTTTAGGGGAGGCGTTCTTAAGTCTGCTCCATCCTTTAGGGAGAGAGTTTGAAGTATATCCCGAACCATTACCGTAAGGCTGGCTCTGTCCCAGGTATGAATAGTAGGCTTTTGCAAGATCTACACACTGGTTGCCGTAATATCCGTCAAAGTCGATACCTTTACCGAGTTTTGATTTTACCCAGCTTATGGCATCTGTAGCGGTTTTGCCGCCTGTGGATGCTGATACGGTGGTAGTATTAAGAACAAAGGGGGCAGAGATACAAACTGCCGATATCCCTGTTATAATACTTTTGTAAAGAATTCCTTTTATTTTTTTCATCCGGCTTCTCCTGTATATGTATATGGATGTTTCTGCATATATAGTGATACGCACTTGATAAATAAGTTGTTACGTTAAAAAAGCAGCTCATGTTTTAATTATTACGATTATTACATATCTTCTTATCTTGAAATTTATATACGTCCGTGCATAAACAGTATAAGATTTCAGACATATATACTACAATAACAGTACATATTTGTCAAAAAATAATTACGCATAAAAGTCGTTTTTTGCAAAAAATTAATAAATTCGTAATAATTTTAATCGTAAACATAAAAAAAATAAGGAAAATTAAGCAGAATTATTAAATATCATATTGAAAAAGTCCGACTTAAATGATATAGTTTATATGTAATAATATATTGATCAGTTTGGCGTAAAGTTATAAACCTTGCAAGCAATATCGAAAGGAAGAGAGAGATGAAGAAAGAGAAAAAGAGATTTAATCTAAAAGCTGCGGCGTTGGGAGCGGCAGTTGCGGTATCAGGAGTATGTATGACTGTTCCTGCTCTTATGCCGGCAACAGCTTATGCAGCAACAGAGGCAACAGAAGCGGCAGGCGCGAGTGCATCAGACGAGATAACAGTCACAAGGACCATACGTCTCGTTTACAAGAATGATGACGGCAGCACAAAGCCGGTAAAAAGCACGAACGGAAATGATTTTGTAGTAAAGCAGACTGCCACTTTCAAATCAGGTGATACGAAGTCCGTTGTTGAATTAGACGGTTATCAGCCGCCTGCTATTTCAGGATATACTCCCGATAAGACATATGTGGATGGTATTAAAGTAAAATCCACGAGCAATCCTTCAGAGGTTGTTGTTTACTACACACAGAATCCCGAAAATAAGAAAACCTATGACACAGAGTCCAAGACACTTGAGCGTGTTATCAGTTATTATCGCATTAATGATGATGGAACAGCGGTACGTACATGGCGTATGACACAGTCGGTGACACTCAGCCGTGTAGTCACGACTTACGGTAACGGCAAAAAGGAATACGGAGCATGGCAGAGTTATACATTCCCGAG